>DAOLDN010000224.1:0-6373 GCA_035327385.1 Verrucomicrobiota bacterium
AGCCACGCTCGGCGAACTGCGCGCGGCAGAAGCAGGCGTCGCCGTGGACCGCAGCCCGGATGATTTGCGGGAGGTCGGAAACTATGTGGTCGCTTTGGAGCATGGCATCAAACGCCTCAAAGACCTGCCGCTGTGCGTGCGCATCATCCGTGAACTGCACGAGAAACTGATGACCGGCGTGAGGGACCACAAAGCCGCCCCGGGCAAGTTCCGCAAAATCCAGAACTGGATTGGACGCCCCGGCAGCACAACGGCAACCGCTTCATTTGTCCCGCCGCCGCCCGACGAGGTGGAAGACTGCATGGCGCCATGGGAAAAATTCCTGCACGACTCGGATTTGCCGCCCCTTGTGACGATCGCACTGGCCCATTATCAATTTGAAGCCATTCATCCGTTTCTCGACGGCAACGGACGCGTTGGACGATTGTTGATCACGCTCTTCCTGATGGAGCGGCAGATATTGCCAACGCCATTGCTCTACCTGTCTGCCTTCTTTGAAGCAGCGCGAAGGGATTATTACGAGGGCCTGCGTGGCGTCAGCGAACGGGGCGCGTGGGACGACTGGCTCGAATTCTTCCTGCTGGGCGTGGCGCGCATGTCGGAAGATGCGTTGAGCCGGTCGGCGCGGATGAACTCACTCCTGGCCGACTGGCAGCGGAAAGTGGCGGGCGATTCGACCAATGCGCCGTCGCGCGTGGTGGAACTGCTCGCGGCGAATCCGTTCATCACCGTGAAAGGCGCGGCGAAAAAACTGGAAGTGGCCTTCACCACCGGCCAACGCGCCATCGAACGATTGGAACGGATGGAAATTGTGAAGCAAATGGGCGAAGCGAAACGCGACCGGGTTTATTGCGCCACCGCGTTGCTCGACATATTGGAAGAACCGGCAAAATTGCGCCCGGACTGACGGCGAGCCGCGCTGAAAATTACCCTCTCCGCCTCGAACGGGGAGAGGGCTGGGTGAGGTGTCGATCCAGAACCGCATCGCGCAGACAATCGCAGAGTCAATTCAGGACGGAGACGCCGAGACGCAAGTGTGCCTGCACGGCCAACTAAGCATCGTAACCGGAACGGCCAGGCCCGGACCAGTGAGACTGATTCTCAGTAATAATTTCCTGAAATGGTGGGAGCGCCGGGTCGGGCAGTGCGAGGCGCGAGCTACGCCCATATCCTTCATGGATCTGGAAGGAGCGAGCAACAACGCAATGCCCGGCCCGCCGCCCCAGCACAGGGCCGGAATGGTCTTGGGCGGCGTTGTCGGGCTGGCCAAGATCCACCAGGGATATTGGCGGCGACCTCCGCCTGGCCCAAAACCATTCCTGCCGCTGCCATTTCGGAAATTATTTCTGAGAACCAGTCTGGCGCAGTCTGTCGCCGGCCTCATGACGGGTCGCGTGGAGCGCGGGAGTTCTGACTTCTGACCGGCAGCGAGTCTGCGAGCGATGGTCAGAGGTCAGACCAATCAAGGCTTTGGTGGCGGCAGTCCGCGATGTTTCAGCACGATGAAATCCCGGATTGCCGGTGCTGAAAGGTTGCAGTCTGCTGATAGAACTTCATTTCTTGAATAGATTCTCAGGGTCTTCGAGCAGTTTCTTGAGCGAAGATCTGATTTTGCCGCAGGCCCGCTTAATATCGCTGACTAACAGGACGGCGTTTGCACGAAGTTTGTCGTAATCTTTAACCACCATGTAACTCGCAGTCGCGATAACAGCAAAAGTCAACGAACCGGAGCGTAGCTCTTTACACTCGATTCGAGCCACGTTTGGCCCAAAACGGCGGTCGGCGATTGGTTGAATCAGCCGTTCCAGTTCCCTTTGCAAGCGTTCGGCATTTCCGGCAGGGAGTTTGCCTGGCGGGCCAAGCTGTATTTCCTGAAGGGTGACCCGTAACTCCGCCACGATTCCGTTTTGCGCCTGCTCCTTTGGCGTGATGCTTATGAATTCCAAAGTGCATGCACGGGAGTATATGGTGAAAACATTTTCTTGCCAGAGCAGCGCCAACGCCTCCACCCACTTCAGTAGCGCCGCCTTGGCGTCCTCGGAATTCGTTAGCGGCTTCTCCTGGTGGGCAACGTAAATATTGCGAAACGAATTAACGCCGCTAACCAATTTGTAAAAATCCTCCGATTCGCCCTCGAATTCCCTTTTGACACAATCGAACACGGGAGCGACTGGCTTCTTTGAATCTCTGGCGAATTGCAGACACTCACGCAAAAGGCCAATCGGACTCATGCCGCTGTGATCAACAAGCGTCCGTTTGAGGTTGCTGCTTCGGCGCTTGTAATCATCAACTTCTTTGTCGGTCAAACCGCCAGCGTTTAGCTCGAAGAACTTTTTTTGCGCTTCACGATCCGATGGAATTTCCGCCCCGAGACGATTCAGCAAAAAAGCTTTTGAGGCTTCATCGAGAGCGCCGAGCAGCGGCGTGAAGACTGGCGCGAAAGACTGCCCCGTCTTCTTCTCTGTGAACTGAAACAAGCTGATTGCCTGCTGCACCATCTTCTGATGCGCGGGCGGCAGCGTTGCAAAGTCCGCTTTGCTGATGAACGATTCGGTTTCGTCTTCACGGACTTCGCCGAACGCCAACGTCAATTGCGGCTCGGCGGCTTCTTCAATCAAGTCTTGCAGTGCGGGTTCACAGGTTCGCGCCAGCACATCCACCCGGTTGTCACTGAAAGCCTCAAAGGTCTGCTGAGGAACATAGAGATACGTCCATTTGGATTTTCCTTTGGATGCGGCCTCGCACCAAGCGACCGCTGCGCGTGCCTTTAGCGGCACATCCTTGTCCACGCGGCCTTTAGTCTCGACGAGTGCATAGTTGCCATCGCTCAATCGCGTTAGAAAATCCGGCGTGTAAAACGCAAGCTGTCCGTTGCCGCTCAAATAATCCACGCGCAGACACTGCGGACCGGCGTTCTTGCAAAACGCGTCCACGTCGGGGGCAATGTCGAGAAACTTGCACATCGCGACCTCCAAATCGCGGTTGCACGGAACGAGATTGAAAAGCGTTTGTTTAGCCGGGATCGCCGGACGATGCGCCGAGTGTGTGACTTGAAACGGCCTCCATAGAGAAACAGATTTGGCCGCGCCTGCTGCTCTGCGCTCTTCTTTGACTGTGGTGCGTTTCAGAATCAACGGAACGAATGACGCGCGCACATTCTCGCGCACATCTGCATCAGCAATTCGGCTCAGAAGCCGTTGGTCGAAAAGCGTCAGCTTTTCCTCGAACAAGATTTCGGTAAGGAAAGTTTCCAGCAATGGCGCAAGCACCGGATGCGTCCCTCGCAATCCGCAAATCCGCTCCAGTTCTTCACGATAAAACGACACTGCACCGATGCCGTTTTCCAGGAGCGGCAGGCGGATGTTCATGGCCTCAACAAGCTCATCCGTGATGAGATGCCGGCCTTCGTATTTGATTTCTTCGGAACGCACCGTGCCGACCGGTAACGGGCGATATTTCGCAAATTGCTTGCGCACGTCTTCAATCGTCAGAGCTTCAATCAAAGCCGTCCGGCTAAATCCACCGCTCACCTCGGGCAACACGATGTCGAGTTTCGCGAAATCCTTGTTCTCCTTGTCGGGGTAGATCGTGACAGTGGTTTTCGGGACGTTCTCAACATCAAACGTCTCGATGAACAACCCTTCTTGTTCCAACTCTTGCGAGTAAAGGCTGACGAATGCCTGATGCTCAACCACCGTGACTAATTCCGCTGCTTGACCCGGCGGAGTCATGCGACGGAGACCGCGCCCCAGTGTTTGTTCCGGAAGAATGTTGGCTTTGGACGTATAGGGCCGCAGCGGGACAATCGTTGTCACGTTCCGCACGTCCCAACCTTCGCGCAACATCAGCACGGACACGATGCACGTGTAAGGATTCTGGTCGGAATCAATCTGCCGCGATAATTCCCGCAACGCTTTCAAATCGTCATCACTGATTTCCTTTTCGCTTTCCTCGAAAACAGGATAACCGTTCTTCCTGCCGCCAACCCATTTGATTTTCCCTTTGAGATTCGTGTGAAGATTCGTCGTCTTGCCGTTCAACTCTTTGAACGCCGGGTCTGTGCTCAAGCGGTGCGCGATCTGGTTCGCATCTGACGTGTCCTCGGTCATCACGAACAGCAATGGTTTCTTTCCGCTCTTTTCCCATTCCTCTTTTGATTTGAACCAACGGGCGTAGCCGACCCGCAGTTGTTCCTCGAATCGCTCGGACGCATCTGTGCTGGTGCGTTCGGTCCATTTCTTGCCGCGTCCGATGATTGGCGTTTTGACAATGCCACTGTCCACGGCTTCCCCAAGCGGCGTGTCGCAAACGACGTGCTGAAAGATTTGACCCTTGTTGTCCTTTGGCGTGGCTGAGAAATCCAGTTGTGCCACCAATCCGCTGCCGGTCTTCGTGGCAATCGTGTCATGCAGGAAGGCAATCGCCTGATTCGCCGCCGAATCCGCGTCCCACAAATGATGCGCCTCGTCATTCAACACCATCACACGCGCATGGCTGGTGATGCGCCTGCGTAGCTCCGCGCCAGTGTCCAACGCCTTGGCCCGTGAAACCGCCGGACCAACCCAATCGTAAGTCTCCGCTTCCTTCTTGCGTCGCTCATTGTCGTAAAGCCGGTGGATGTTCGTCAGGTAAAGCGTGCCGCCTGTCGCCGCGCCGCTGGCTTCATCTTGCAACACGACGCTCATGTTCCAATCACCACGCCACGCAACGGGAATCAACGGGTCTTTGTCAAAAATGTCCTGACCCCCTTCCGCTGGTTTGAAATCCGTTTTCAAACGCTCGAACACCGTAAGGTTCGGCGCGACAACGACGAAATGTTTCGCCATCGGTGAGTCGCTCTCGCGCAACGCGTGGAAATAGCTCCACACGATTGCCAAACTCATCACCTTGGTCTTGCCCGCGCCTGTGGCCAGCTTGAACGCATACTTCGCCCAGCGGTCGTCATCGGGATTCACACCCAGCGCCGCCGTCTCAGCGTTTGCTCCGCCAAACTCTCCCATGAGCGGCGTCAACGACCGGATACCCCGCACCTCGTAGAGGTAGATCACGGTTTCAATCGCCTCGCGTTGGCAGAAATAGTAGCGAAACGGAATCTGCTGCCCGCCGAATTCAATCAAATGGTCGCGCCTGAACCAATGATGCAGCAATTCCCGCGTGGTGTCAGACGCACCGGCATAATCGGTCTCGCGCCATTGCTTCACGAACGACCGCAACGACTGCGCGATGGCAATCTTGCTCGGACGACGACCGTTTTTGACTTCTGCTGGCTTGCCGTCTTGTGCTCGCGCCCGATGCTTGTTCGGTTCTTCGTGTGGAGCGAACAGCGGTTCGACCGCGGCAAGGTTGATAATTGGTTCAGGCATTAACTTTCGCTGATTACGGTCAGGTTGGGAACGTGATCAAAGTGCTTCTTGTTGTGCGTCACTATTGGCAGCTTGTGACGCAAAGCCGTCGCCGCGATCCAAGAATCATGCAATGCCATCGGGTGATTGCGGCATGTCTTGCCAACAAGTTCCGCCCACACCCATGCCAATGCATCGTCGTAAGGCAGCACCGTGTAATTCTTGAGATACTGCATCAAATCCTGGCGCTTCGGTTCACCCCAGTTCCGCTCGAAAGGCCAGCGATACAGTTCAGAAACCGTGATGAAAGAAACAAACAGGGTTTGACCCGTCAGATGCGTTTCATACGCCTTCGCGCGGGTGTCCTTCTTGTAGAAAAACGACACGATGTCTGTGTCAACGAGCATGGTCTTCTCAGCCGGCCTCCCTTTCCGTGCGCCATGTTTCCAGTGCCTGATCGAATCCCTGCCAATCCTCGGTCTTGCCCGCGCCGTAGAGAGACGCAATGTTCGTCACCGGCTGGACGCCCTGTCGCTGGGCGTATTCCGCTGCCGACAGATTTTCCCAAAAGCCATAATTCCATCCCGCTTCGTGCGCGGTCATTGCCCCAGCCGGTTCTTCCACGCGTTCAATATCCGCAATCTCCAACCAGCGCGGTTCGCCCGTGGTGTGGAATTCCATCCTGCCAGTCACGCGAACGAACTGGCGGATGCACTCCTCAACCTCGGCGCTAAGTTCCTCGGAAAATTTGCAGATGATGGGCGAACCAACGGGCGGATGAATCCGCAACTGCCGTCCTGTTTCCTTGAAATCAGCCATCAACAATCTCCCTTGCAACGTTTGTGGATGCGCTTCCGGCTTGGCAATCCGCTGTCTCACCTTTTCCAGTTTGGGCACGTCATAGACGGCCTTCACCACACGAGGCCGATGGTTCAAGGTGAATTCAACGCGCGAAACTCCCTTTCTGAACACCGCGCCGAAGTCCCGCAGCTTCATCAAGACTCCCAGATCAAATCCCAACGGTGCGGCGG
>DAOLDN010000225.1:0-6351 GCA_035327385.1 Verrucomicrobiota bacterium
GTTTCTCGGCAGGCACAAATTCTACCACTTCCGCGTCTGGTATCGCGACAAACTCGGCGCGTATCTGAAGGAGGTCCTGCTGGATCCCAAATCACAGGCCCGCCCGCATCTTCAGAAAGGTTGTCTGGAGACGATGGTCAACGACCACATCTCGGGCCGCCGTAATTTCACGTCCGAACTGCATCAGGCGCTTTCGATCGAATTGATCCATCGCCAGTTGATCGAACGCGATTGGGAGAACTCGTCGCCGGTGACGAAAAACGAGCCAGCCTGCTGCGCCGCCTGATTTTGATTTCGCCCATGCACGTCAGTGTTTGTATTTGCACGTTCAAACGTCCGGAGTTGCTGAAGAAGCTGCTTCAGAAGATCGCTGTTCAGGAGACTGAGGGGTTGTTCACCTTTTCAGCCGTGGTCACGGACAATGATCGCCAGGAGTCCGCGCGGGCTGTGGTGGACGAGTGCGTCGCGAGCCTGCCGTTGAAGGTCAAATACTGCTGCGAGCCTGAGCAGAACATCGCGTTGGCGCGCAATCGCGCCGTGAACAATGCCGAGGGCGATTTTATCGCGTTCATTGACGACGATGAATTTCCTCCGACCGACTGGCTGCTCGCGATGGTGAAGGTCTGTGAAGCGCGCAAGGTTGCCGGTGTGCTGGCGCCGGTGCGTCCGTATTTCGAGACCGAACCGCCGGCGTGGCTGGTGAAGGGAAAATTTTGTGAACGGCCTGAATATGAAACCGGTTACGTGCTCAGTTGGCGCGAGACAAGAACGGGCAACGCGCTTTTTCGGCGAAAGCTTATCGAGGGGAATGCTGAACCTTTCCGCCGCGTTCTCGGCAATGGCGGCGAGGACCAGGATTTCTTTCGTCGCATGATGGAACAGGGCCACGTGTTTGTCTGGTGCAATGAAGCGCCGGTGCATGAAGTTGTTCCGCCGGAGCGTTGGAAACGCAGTTACATGATCCGTCGCGCGCTGTTGCGCGGGCAGAACGAGAAATACATGACGGACATCAAGGGTGTTTGCAAATCGCTCATCGCCGTGCCTCTTTACACGCTCATGCTTCCGTTTCTGGCGATCGCGGGACATCATTTTTTCATGCGGTATCTGATCCGTCTCATGGACCACACGGGCAAACTGATGGGGCTGGTGGGATTGAAGCCGCTTGGCAGTAAATACATCAGCGGCTGACGCTAGGCTGACTTTTTTTCAGGAACTTCGTGCAACAGGTCGCACTACTACTTTGTATTTGCTACATCGCCTGGTTGTTCTTCAAGGACGTGAGGCGGCGTGACGGATTGTCGTGGTCGCTGTGGTCCGTGATCATCTGGGTGATGGTCTTGGGTTCGCGGCCAGTTTCCACGTGGTTCAGTTACGGAGGAGGGGGCGACTACGACAGCGGGAATCCGCTGGAGAGGATGATTTCCTTCATCCTCATGGGCATCGGCATGTACGCGTTGTCCAAGCGCAAGGTTCAACTGACCGCCGTGCTGCAAAACAACCGCTGGCTGGTCATTTTCTTCGGTTACTGGGCGTTGAGCATCGTCTGGTCGGATGCGCCGTTTGTTTCCTTGAAACGCTGGGTGAAGGACGTCGGCAACATCATCATGTTGCTGGTGATACTGACGGAGGAGGATCCGATTGAGGCGGTGAAAGCGGTGTTCGTTCGCTGCGCTTACATTCTGGTTCCGTTCTCGCTGGTGTTCATCAAATGCTTTTCCGACCTGGGCAGGGCATACACTCCCGTGGGTGAGATGATGTTCACGGGGGTCACGACGCACAAAAACATGCTGGGGGTGCTGGCGATGGTGTGTTTTCTCATGCTGCTCTGGGACTTTCTGGATCGCTGGAAACAAAAGGACGTGCCACGCGATTGGATCGGCGCGGCCACGGACGGCTCCCTGATAATGATGAGTGTATGGCTGTTGTACTCGGCGCACAGTTCGACAGCAACGGCATGCACGGCGGTGGGGCTGCTGGTTTTCTTCGCGCTGGGACTCCCGGCGGTGCAGGCGCGGGCGACGCAGTTGGGGACTTATGCCCTGGTGATCGGGGTGGGACTCTATGCACTCAACGAAATGGTCAATTTGAAGAAGATCATCATCGTGGATATTCTCGGCAAGGACATGACCCTGACGACCCGCACGGAGGTATGGCCGATGTTGATTGAACTGAACCCCAGCGTGATTCTGGGCTGCGGGTTCAACAGTTTCTGGTCGGGTGACCGTCTGGATTACGTTTATGGACAACTGAACATCATCCAAGCCCACAATGGTTATCTGGAAACCTATTTGAACGGCGGCCTTGTCGGCGTGGCATTGCTGCTGGTCCTGCTGTTTGCGACCGCCAATTCCATCAAAGCAGAATTCGTCATGGGCGGCGAGCTCGCGCGAATCAAGATGATGTTTTGGGTGGTGACGGCCATATACAATTTCACCGAGGCGGGTTTCAACAAGATGGGCATCATCTGGTTCGTCACGTTGCTGGCGATTGTTCAAAGCCCTTACGGACCCATTCTAGGAGGTCAATCGGACGAGGATGGTTCCGAGGAGTATGAGTTCGACGGTCTGAGTGCGGAAATACCCGACGAGCCGGTCATCCGACACGGGTGAAATCTTAATTCTTGGAGAAGCAGAATGATTCGTGAAAGCGCATTCGAGCGGTGGCAGCGTATCTGTGGAATGGTCGCGAGGTTTGATCTGGCGCAACTGCGATATTCACTTTGGGTGCGGTTCAAGGGTTTGGATTTTTCGGGTGAAAGCTGTGAGAGCCTTGGCATTCCAGAGGAGCGCGCCAGCAGTCATGCCCATTCCGGCGGACCGCATCTGGAACGCGTGTTAGATGCCATCGGGGTTGCGCCGGGCAGCCAGGCGATGGATTTCGGCAGCGGCAAGGGAATCGCGACAATCACATTGAGCCGATATTTCGATTCCGTCACAGGCGTCGAGATGTCGCCAAAACTTGTCGAGATCTCAAAGCGCAATGTCGCCAAGCTGGGTTTGAAGAACATCCAGTTTATCTGCGGCGACGCCGGCAAGGTGCGTGAAGGACTGGAAGAGGTCACACACGTCTATATGTTCAATCCATTCCCGGCTGTGGTGATGGAGGAAGTGATGAACAATCTCCGCCTGTCGCTTCAATCCAGTTCTCGCAAGCTGGTAATCATTTACAAGAACCCGATCTGTCACGACACCGTATTGCGAGCGGGCTTTGCGCAGCGCCAGCAGTTTGCGTTTCGCTACACGCACCCATTCGTCATTTACAGCAACTGACCTGCAATCATGACCGGAGTGATGACAGCCACTGTGAAGACAGGAGCGGCAGCAACGCCGAAAGACGCGACGCGCAATCAGGCGCTGGATTTCTCCAAGGGAATCCTGGTGCTGTTCATGGTGCTGTATCACTGGCTGAACTATTTCGTCGTCAGCGATGGCATGATCTATCGGTATCTGCGCTTCATCACGCCGTCGTTTATTTTTCTCACGGGCTTTCTGATCGGCAGCGTGTATTTGACGAGATATACGCTGACAGAGTGGAGGCTCTATTCGAGGCTTGTGGAGCGGGGTTTGAAGTTGCTCGCCATCTTTACCGCGCTCAATGTTGGTGCTGCCATTGTGTTGCGCCGCGGGGGCGATGTGACCTCGGCTGTTGGCGAATTCGTCCGGAATCTGTTCTCTGTTTACGTGGTCGGTTCTGGAGAAACAGCCGCGTTCGAGGTGCTCGTGCCGATCAGTTATCTCATCGTGCTGGCCGCGCCGCTGTTGTTCCTCAGCCGGTGGACGAAATATGTTTTTCATATCGCCTGCGGCATCTCCATCGTTGCGGTGTTGTGGGCGGGAACGCACGGCGTCACGATTCCCAATTTGGAACTGCTCTCGATGGGTCTGCTGGGTTTTGTGTTGGGGTATGTTCCGCTTTCAAAGATCAACCAGCTCGCGTTGCACTGGCCGTTTCTGATTCTGGCGTATGCGGGCTATTTGATCGGCGTCACAGTTTGGGATGTGATCTATCCGTTGCAGGTTGTCGGTGTTTGTCTGACCGTGACGCTGATTTATCTGTGGGGCGTGGTCTGGCGCGGCGAGGGCGGTGTTCTTGCCCGCATCCTGATCCTGGGCCGTTATTCGTTGCTGGCGTATATCGCGCAGATTGTCATTCTCCAGATCCTGCGCAAGGCACTCGGAGGAATGGCGGATGGAGCCGGCAAAATGGCCGTTACCTTCGTTGCCGTCTTGTTGTTGACGCAGTTAACGATTGAGATCACGGAGGTTTGCAGGTCAAAATGGAAATCGGTGGATCGCCTCTACAAGTTTGTATTCGCATGATGCGGTCCTTTCCGTGCCGCGTCTGTTTATCATTCGGGCATTTGGTGACGCCCGTGTGTCCTTATTTGAGATGAGTAATAAAATCCTCAAATCCTTGGCATTGCGACCGCTTCTGGCTGTGGCGGCTGGTGGCGGGTTGCGTGACAGTGCTGTGGGGCCTTGTGCTCAGAATTTGGGGTGGATTGCCGGTTCGGGCATCCATCCTGCTAAATTCAAGCCTGTGGCTAGAGTGAACCTGATGAATTGTTCATCGGCAATGCCGGTTTTCGCGGCGATTGTCGGTCTGTTTGTTGCCCTGCAACCCGCGTTTGGCCAGCTTATCCCGGACAGTCGCAGGGTGGAATGGGCCGGGAATGTCGGCATCCCCGGCGGAATCCCCAATCGCACGACGATCTATACGACACTCTCCAATCTCGACAAGACCGGCAACACCGACGTCTCCGGAGCGATCCAGACGGCCATCAACAACTGTCCCGTTGGCCAGGTCGTTTATTTGCCCGCCGGCATCTACAGGATCAACAACTCCATTCAAATTACCAAGGGTGTGACGTTGCGCGGAGCCGGACCGAATCAGACTATTTTGCGCGGTTCCATCAGCGGACGGAACGGCATCGTGACCATCACCTCCGGCGTCCTCAACGGACAGGCCGCCAACATTGCCATCACTGCGGGCGCGACCAAGGGCAGCACCAATCTCACCCTTGCTTCAGCCGATTCCAACATCAAACCCGGGTTCATCATTCTCGTGGACCATTTGAATGACGGCTCGTTCGTCATCAACGACGCCTCGATGCCGGCCGGCTATCAGCGCACGGACACCGACGCTCGCGGCACCGGCACGCGCAACAACTCACAAGCTGTGGAAGTCAAATCCGTCAACGGCAACCAACTCACCATCTGGCCGCCGCTGGTGTGGAATTTCACACGCAGTCCTGAAGTCTATTATCGCCGCGCGGTTTCCACCGCCACCGCCAACTACGTCACCTACGCCGGCATTGAGGACCTTTGCCTGAACAACGTGAACCCGGACACCACATCGTACTACAACCTCTATTTCAACCGCAGCGCGTATTGCTGGGCAAGGAATGTTCGCACTGAGAACGCCGCAATGGCGCACATCACAGCCTTGAATTCGTTCCGTCTCGAGATTCGGCACTGCACTCTGAGCAACAGCGTCAACACCGCCTCAAGTTACGGCTACGGCATAGAACTCGACTACCAAACCTGTTCAAGCCTGGTTGAGGATAACATCTTCATCAGGACACGCGACTTCATCAAGGTCAACGCCGGTGCCGTCGGCAACGCCGTCCTTTACAATTACCATACCAATGCGCTGGCCAATCCTGCCGTGCCCACGTTTGCGGTCCACTCGGGTGGCGCGCACTCGGCGCATCCGATGATGAACCTGTTCGAGGGCAACGTGACGTATAAATTCGTGTGCGACTTTTACTGGGGCAGCAGCAGTCACCAGACGCTCGCTCGGAACTGGTTCCGCGGCCCGATGGCTTACGCCAAACAGGTCGGCGCAGCGCTCCAATGCGACCGGGCCGCCACCTATTACAACATCGTCGGCAACGTCCTCGGCCAGCCCAACATCAACTCCAATCCGAACTGGACGACCCGCTCCACATTGCGCGTCAGCCCCCAAACCCAGGCTTACGAGTATCACTACGCCTCGCTCAAGATCGGTTACTGGTCCGACAGCGACCCCGGTGGCGGTTACAATGCCAATACGCAATGGGCCAATTACATTTGCGGCGGCAACTACGACTTCGTGAACGGCTCGCGCACCTGGTACAATCCCACCACCGCGCAGACAATTCCCGACAGTTACTACTACACGAGCAAGCCGGCATATTTCGGCAACCTGCAATGGCCGCCGATTGATCCGGCAGGTCCGTCCTATGGCGAAACTGCCATCCCTGCAGGCTACCGGCACGCCTACGGTGTTAATCCGCCTTCTGCTCCGCCAACAACCAATCAACCGCCCGTGGTGGCCGCCAATGCCAGTCCCCGGACCGGCGTGGCACCG
>DAOLDN010000226.1:0-6342 GCA_035327385.1 Verrucomicrobiota bacterium
GCTGCCCGAGGAAAATGGCCAGGCTCGGATGCTGAGATAATCGGGCGATTCGCCCAGCACCTGCGTGTTCCAGTTCAACCCGTTGGCCAGAACCTGCTGGCGGTCGCGCACCTCGCAACTGACGGCCACGACATTTGGAATCTCCCGCATGATGGCATCGGCATCCTCGGCAGTCAGGGTGCTTCGTGATCCCCAGCCGCCGCGCGCTCCGCCGGTGCTGAAACTGCCCGGAAACACCGTCAACACGTTCTGGCCCAGGCTGGCGATTTGTCCCTCGACCTGCGCCTTGGCCCCGTTGCCGATACTGATGGCGGCGATGACCGCTGAAACGCCGATGATGATGCCCAGCATGGTGAGCAATGTGCGCAGCTTGTTTCTACGCATGGCGCGTAACGCGATTTTGAATGTGGCAAAAATCCTCATGCGAGTTTCACAGCCTGCTGCTCTTGCTTGAGTCTCGACAGTTCACGCCCCGCCTCCAATCGCTTGGCCACCGGCTTGTCGCTGATAACCAGTCCGTCGCGCATGATGACGTTGCGTTTCGCGTAGGAGGCGATATCCAGTTCGTGGGTCACCATGATGATGCTGATGCCTTGTTCGTTGAGCTTCTGGAAAACCCCCATGATTTCGATGCTCGTCTGTGTGTCGAGGTTGCCGGTCGGTTCGTCGGCCAGGATCAGGGCTGGATGATTGACCAGTGCCCGGGCGATGGCCACACGCTGTTGTTGGCCGCCGGATAGCTGGCTGGGATGATGATCGGCACGCTCGGCAAGGCCGACAATCTCCAGCGCCTTGGTGGCACGCTCGCGTTGTTCGTGGCTGGACAGCGAATGACGCACATAAAGCATCGGCAGTTCGACGTTTTCCAGCGCGGAAGTGCGTGACAGCAGATTGAAGCCCTGGAATACGAAGCCGATTTTCTGGTTGCGGATGTCGGCCAGTTCGTCGCGGTCGAGCCGGGATACGTCAACGGCGTCCAGTTCGTAGCGGCCTCGCGTGGAGCGGTCCAGGCAGCCGATGATGTTCATCAACGTGGATTTACCCGAGCCGCTGGCACCCATGACGGCTACAAATTCCCCGCGTTCGACGGTCAACGTGACGCCGCGAACGGCATGCACGTCCACTTCGCCGGTGTGATAGACCTTGTGGACTTCGCTGAGTTGGATGACGGCGTTGTTTTGCACGCGACGCTGCGAGTGAGAGTGGATCAGAACCGGCGCATGCCGCCGCCGCGTCCGCTGAAGGGGTTTTGCGCTCCGGCCTGGGATTGCGCTGCCGCCGGTGCCGTGCTGCTTGCCACCAGGGTGTCGTCCTCCTTAACGCCCTCGATGATTTCTGTCACGATTCCGTCGCTTATGCCCAGTCGCACGCGAACGGGGTTCAGCTTGAGGTTGCCCGGTGGATTTTGCGGGTCGCCGCCCGGCCAGAGGTAGAGCGTCTGGCGTTGTTGACGTTCGGCGCCTCGTCCGCCGCCTGCCCTGTTTCGTCCGCCGCCGCCGCTGCCCGGGCCGCGTCCTCGTCCTTCGCCGGACATGGCTGCCATATCGCGTGGCGGTCCGCCGGCGTTGGTGACGGCCGGGGAGGGGAATTGAGCGAGGGCGTTGGTCATTACGATTTCCTCGGGCGGACGGTAGCGCAACACGGAGTTTGGAATGGTGAGAACGTTTTCCTTGTGCTGGATGATGATGGAAACATTCGCCGTCATGCCGGGTTTGAGTTTCAAATCCGGATTGGAAACCTCGATCACGGTGTCGTAGGTCACGACGTTTTGGACCGTTACCGGCGAATTGCGCACCTGGATCACCTTGCCGGAGAACGTGCGCGTCGGGAACGCATCCACGGTGAAATCCACGTCCTGCCCGACATCCACGCCGCCGACGTCGGCCTCGGCCACGTTGGCGTTGATCTGCATCTTGGTGAGGTCGCTGGCGATGCGGAACAGTTCCGGCGCGCTCATGCTGGCGGCAACGGTCTGGCCCGCGTCCACGCTTCGCGAAATTACAATGCCGTCCACGGGTGAATAGATTTTGCAGCGGTCCAGGTCCACCTGCGCGCTGTTCAACGCGGCCTCGCGGATTTCCATTGCGGCCTCGGCCTGGTGAAGGCTGGCGACAGCGGAGTCGTGTTCCGAGGCGGACAGGAGGTTTTGTTTGAAGAGCTGTTCGGCGCGACGCGCCTCCAGTTGCGCCAGTTCGAGGCTGGCCTTGGCGCTGGAAAGATCCGCTTTGGCCCGGCGCACCGCCGCTTCAAACGTGGAGGGTTCGATCTCCGCGATCAACTGGCCCTGTTTCACCGCGGAATTGAAATCCGCGTAAAGTTTGCTGATGCGGCCGGAAATCTGGCTGCCGACCTGCACGTTGACGACGGGGTTCAACTGGCCGGAAGCCGTCACCACCTGTGTGACTGAACCGCGTTTGACGGTGACGGTCTGGTATTGCACGGATTCCGACGCGCGCGATTTGTAAAACCAATACCCGCCTCCCGCCGCAACCACGGCCACGACGCAGAGGATTGTCCATTTGATCCCGCTCGATTTTCCATTCTTTGCCATATTCAATTGCCCTACCAAGACGCTGTTTCGCGCTGTTAAGTTAAAAAATAAATTCTCGCCAATGCGGACGCGAGCCAATTTGCGATGCCGCAACTTTGGACTTTGGACTTGGCACGCCGAACTTTAGAATCCACCCGTGCTTGAAACACTGACCCAATCTCTCGCCGCGTCAAATCCGCTCACCGGCGAACAGGTGCGCCACGCTGTTGAACAACTCGTGGAGGAAAAAGTTGCGCCGGCGATCAAGGCCGATTTCCTCAGCCAACTGGCAACCAAAGGTGAAACCATCGAGGAAATCACCGCGTTCGCAGCCGCTTTGCGTGAAAAGTCAGTGCAACCGCCAATTGACCCCGCATGGCGTAACGCCCATGACGTCCTCGACGTCGTCGGCACGGGCGGCGACAAGGCCGGCACGTTCAACATCTCCACCACCGTCGCCATCCTCTGCGCCGCCGCCGGAGTGCCCGTGGCCAAACACGGCAACCGCGCCATCACTTCGCAGGTCGGCAGCGCGGACGTGCTGGAGGCGCTCGGTGTTCGTATTGATCTTTCACCCGCCGAAGCCGCCGAAGCATTGCGCAAACACAATTTCGCATTTTTCTTCGCACCCAATTATCATCCCACGTTCAAACACATCGCTCCTGCCCGGAAGCTGTGCGCCGAACGCGGCCAGCGGACGATCTTCAATTTCCTCGGCCCGCTTCTCAATCCCGCGCGACCCACGGCGCAACTCGTCGGCGTGCCGCGCCCTGAACTCTGCGAACCCATCGCGCGCGTGCTCCAATCGCTCGGTGTTCGACGCGGCATCGTCGTCTGCGGTCAGGCGGGCGGAATGTTCCTCGACGAACTGTCGTCCGTCGGAGAATCAACGATCGCTGAGTTTTACCAGGACCGCGGATTTGCGGTGTCGAAACTGGCAATTGATTCGTTCCCAATTCAACGCGCCACGCTCGTGGATTTACGCGGCTCGGACCGTGCGACCAACGCGCAGCACGTCCGCGATGTTCTTGGCGGAACAGAACGCGGCCCAAAACGCGAAGCTGTTTTGCTCAACGCCGCCGCCGCATTGCTGGCCGCTGGCAAATCGCGCTCCATCATCGAAGGCTGGGAACTGGCCGCGCAGACGATTGATGGCGGATTGGCCGCAGCAAAGCTGCGCGAGCTTTCAACAAACCTGGCATGATTCAATGACCAATGACGAATTTCAAATGAGGAACGACACATCAAATGCCGGATGGCATTCGTCATTCGTCATTCGTCATCCGGATTTCATCCTTTGCTTTTCTAGTTTTTACAAAGTCTTACGATGATCCAATACCTCGACCTCCTGCGCCACGTTCTCGAGCACGGCAAATTCAAGTCCGACCGCACTGGCACAGGCACCTACTCTGTGTTTGGCGCACAGACACGTTATTCGTTGCGGGACACATTTCCATTGCTGACAACAAAGAAAACACATCTCAAATCCATCACATACGAACTGCTCTGGTTTTTGCGCGGCGAGACCAATGTGCGCTGGTTGCAGGAACGTGGCGTGACCATCTGGGATGAATGGGCCGACAAGGACGGAAACCTCGGTCGCGTCTATGGCGCGCAATGGTGCGATTGGAAAACCGCCGACGGCCGCAGCATCAACCAGATTGACGACGTCATCACGCAGATCAAAAACAATCCCGACAGCCGCAGGCTCATCGTCAGCGCATGGAATCCCGGCGAAGTGGACAAGATGGCGTTGCCTCCGTGTCACACCATGTTCCAATTCTACGTCAGCGACGGCGAACTCAGTTGCCAGCTTTATCAACGCAGCGCGGACATTTTTCTTGGAGTGCCATTCAACATCGCCAGCTACGCGTTGCTCACGCTGATGGTCGCCCAGGTCTGCGGATTGAAGCCCGGTGAATTCGTTCACACCTTCGGCGACCTGCATCTCTACAGCAACCACGTCGAACAGGCGAAGCTGCAACTGTCCCGCGAGCCGCGCCCGTTGCCGCGAATGAAATTGAATCCCTCGGTGAAGAACATCCACGATTTCAAGTTCGAGGATTTCACTCTCGAAGGCTACGACCCGCATCCCGCCATCAAAGCGCCGATTGCAGTTTGATGAAACCCTTCCAAGCCATCGCCGCCATGTCGTTGAACCGTGTCATCGGCAACGGCAACCAGATTCCGTGGCATCTGCCGGAGGATTTCAAATGGTTCAAAGCCACCACCACCGGCCACGTCATCGTGATGGGACGCAAAACCTTCGAGTCCATCGGCAGACCGTTGCCCAATCGCACCACAGTCGTGTTGAGTCGTTCAGCGTGGACGCATCCGGGCGTCACCACAATCGGCAGCCTTGAGCAATTGCCAGCGCTGGCCGGAGAACGACAGGTTTTCATCTGCGGCGGAGCGCAAATTTACCAGCAAACTCTGCCGCTTTGCGCCGATCTTTATCTGACACTGGTAAAGCGTGAAGTTCAGGGAGATGCCTTCTTTCCAAAGTTCGAGGACCAATTTGAACTCGTTGAAGAAATCCGCGACACGCCGGAGTTCAAAATATTGCATTATCGAAGAAAGTCGGGTTGAAGCACCAAATTCCCAACTCCAAGCTCCAGAGAAGCACCAAATTCCAAACCCGCGCTGTTACGACGCATTGATGTTTGGTCATTGAAGTTTCTCTGGAGCTTGGAGCTTGGAACTTGGAATTTTCTTTCGCTTCAACTTCACCCACGACCCCGGCACGGTGCTCGCAAAGCAAAGTCCGCACAACGTCCCCAGCACGACACCCGTGGCCACATCCAGTGGATAATGTTTGTCCAGTTGCATGCGCGACCATCCGACGGACGCCGCGTAAATCACACCGGGAACTGTCAACACGGGCACTGCGCCCGCCAGCGACGCCGCCGTGGCGCTGGAGGTGATGGTGTGGCCGGATGGGAAACTCCAGTAATCATCGTTTGACTCAAACCAGTGGAAGCGGTCTGCGCGAAGATTCGTTTCCTGCACGTGTTTGGGTCTGGCCCGGCCTGTGATGGATTTGATCAGTGTCACCATCAGTCCAGCCATCAACGTCGCCATGAGGCAGGCCAACGCCAGTTTTCGCAACCGTCGTTTGCCGAGCGCAGCGCCCGTGATCCAGAGCAACACCGACAACGGCACGGCAAAATTCAAATCGCTGTAATCGCTCAGAAACCTGGCTGTCGCCCTGACGTTCGGCGCGTTGTCCACCTGTGCCACCTGCTGGAGAGTTGCGTCCTGTCCTCCCGCCAACCAAACCAACGCCATGCCGATGCCGCAGGTGACGCCGGCAATCCACAATCTGGACTGCAATCGCACCCAGCCGCCGCAAAACACCTGCGCGACCTCGCGACCCCAGCATTTCCATGCGGGGCGATTGGAGGTTGTTCGAGATTCAGGCATTTGAGCGACGCAAACTGAAACCGGCGAACCGTCCCGCGTCAAGCTCGTTGAAGCCGTTTTCTCCACGGACTTTGGACTTTGGACTTTGGAGCGGCGTCCTTACACTCCGCCGCGATGTCGCAAATGATCAAATCCTCCGCCGCCATGGCGGGCGCAACCTTGTCCAGCCGCCTGCTGGGAATGGTGCGCGAGATCATTTATGCGCGGTTCATGGGTGACGGCTGGGTGGCCGGCGCGTTTCAGGTCGCGTTCACAATCCCCAACCTGTTCCGCCGACTGCTCGGCGAGGGCGCGTTGACGGCGGCGTTCATCCCGATCTTCAAGGAAAAGGAAACGTCGCACGGCGAAATCGAGATGTGGCGCGCGGCCAATGCCGTCATTTCAGGCCT
>DAOLDN010000227.1:0-6326 GCA_035327385.1 Verrucomicrobiota bacterium
TTGCGGCGCAGTTTCGGAGTTCGGGTTCAATTGCGTTCGCTGGGACCGGCAGTTGGGGGTTGAACGCGCAGGTGAAGCGACAGATGTTTTTACGGCAATCGCGCCGGGTCTATCCGTGTCAGCGCGATTGCTGTTTGATCTGTTTCAGCGCGGCGAAATCCGGGGAGCGTTTGTAAAAGTCATCCAAAGGATAGCAGCCCGAGCGCAGGCCGTTTCGGGGGGCGGTTGTGCAATCGCTGAACGTGCGACAGACGTAACGCGTTTCGAGTTTCCCGCGCGTTGTCGCGTCGGCGAGCATCGTGGGATACGACAACACCGCGCGCCCGATTCCGACGACGTCCACGTGGTTGTTTCTGACGTAATGTTCCGCGACATGGGGCAGAAATTCCTGGAGATATGAATAGCCCGAGCCGACAATCACCAATCCCGGAAACTTTGATTTGAGCTGTTTCACCACATTGATCTGCCTCGCGACGCCGACAAGCGGGTCTTCCGGCGGCTGGTAGCCGTCGGACGGAGGATAGATCGCGGGCCGCTGGATGTGCGGATTGTAGTAGGGACTGCCGGCGGACAGATTGACGAGACGGACGCCGAGCGATTGCAGCAGTTCGAGAAATCGCACCGGCTCGGCGAGGTCGTATTCGACGGGATTGTCCGCGTTGACGCCGAACGCGTAACGGTAAGGCAGGCAGCCTGAAAAATCCTCGGGAATGCCGCGGCCGGGTTTGCCCGGTTCGGACAGCGCAGGGTCCGGTTTGAACGGGACGAAATCGAACGCGCTCAACCGCACACCGATTCCAAGTTGCGGAACACAGGAGCGGATTCCGTCCACAATCTCCCGCACCAGGCGCGTTCGATTCTCAAACGAACCGCCGTAAGCGCCCGGTCTCGTGTGCGCTCCGAGGAATTCGTGAAGCAGGTAGCCGTGGCAATGTTTGATGTCCACGAAGTCCGCGCCGATGTCCGCCGCGACACGGGCCGCGCCGACGTAATCCTCCACAAGTCTTTTGAGTTCGTCATCCGTCAGCACCTGTTCGTCACGAGTCACGTTGAATTTCCTGTCGAGAATCGGATGGCGAAAGGCGACCCGCGATTCCCATCGGCTTTTGTCATTGGGCCGGCAGAAGCGGCCGGAGTGCGTCAGTTGAAAGCCGATGATCGGGTCGGTTGTTCCCGGATACAGTTCGCGGTGCGAATGGAGCAACGCTTCACGCAACCGTGCGATGCCGGCCTGGTTCTCGCGATTGATGATGAGTTGATTCGGATTCGCGCGGCCATCGGGCCTCACGGCCATGGCCTCGCCGCCCCAGATGAGTTTGGCGCCGCTCTCTCCGAAACGTTGCCAGCGCCGCAACATCGGCTCCGTGACGCCGCCCGTGGTCGTGCCGTCCCAGCCTTCCATCGGATGGATGGCCCAGCGGTTGGCGGGAGTCCTTCCATTGATCTGAAATCCGGCCAGCGGTTGCGCCAGAGCGGAATCCGGTCCGGCGGCAATGCTGTCCTCACATTCCAGTTCGATGCCTAGCGCGGCGATGTGCGCCCGGAAGTCGGCAACAGTCTTCAAGGACGGGATACGGACGATCTTGAGGGGAATTGGCGCGGTCATGGTCGGGTGCGTTGTGCGCAAAACTCATTTGGCTGTGAGACCCTGGGTTTTCAAAAATTCCGTGATGATGGCGCGCGATTTGTCCTTCCATTCCGGGAACTGGCTGCTGAATCCGTGATTGCCGCCGGGGACGAGGATCAGTTCGCATTGGTTGCCGGATGCGATGAGAGCGTCTCGCAACGCCAGCGCCTGCCGGACGGGCACAGTGGGATCGGCGTCGCCGTGAAACGCCAGCACGGGCGGCATGGATTTGTCCAGTTGATGCGCGGGCGAGAGGGCGGTGGCGTTCGTGCCGAAACGTTTTGGCGTGTAGCCGCTCAGAACGGACGTGTCCGAAACGGCGCTCATCAGAATCAGTGCTGCGGGTTTTGGCTTCGGCGATTCGCTGGAAACCGAACCGGGCGGTGGCGTTTCAATGGCCGTCCACAACGCCAGGTGTCCTCCGGCTGAATTGCCGCCGACGGCGATTTTCGCCGGATCAACCCCCAACTCCTTCGCATGGTCCTGGACCCAGCGCACGGCGGCGCGGGCGTCGGCGACCGCTTCGGCGGGTGTGGTGCCAAAGCGATTGATCGTCCGATAGTCCGGGCAAACGCCGACCATGCCCAAGCTGGCGGCGAATTTTCCCCACGTGGCGGATTTTTCAGGGGTGCCACGGCTCCATCCGCCGCCGAAGAAGAACACGAGCGCGGGACGGCTGTCGGTGGCCTTCCAGTTCTTGGGTTTGAAGACATGCACGCGAAGCGGTTCGGGTTTGAGGTCGCGCAACACAAACGCTTCTGCCCCGGGCAGTGATGCCGGCACGATTTCGCCGTCACCCGTCTCAGCCGTTGAGCCGACTGTCGGTGTGGCGTCCGTCTGGCGCGCGCCGTCGGTGTTTGCGGCGGCGGGCGCGGGTGGAGGCAATTTGTCGCTGACGACACAGGACGCATCGCTGACACGGACGAAATCCGTTTTGCCGTCGGGCCTACGGACTTCGAGTGTGTGGTCATCGCGCAACTGCGCATCGAGCTTCACCGGTCTGCCGCGTTCGGGCCACAGCACTGCGAACACGTTGAACTCGCCGGACGGCGCGGCGCTTTCGAGCGTGAGGTGGCCCTGGTTCGACCATTTTGCGGTGATGTAACTGCCGCCGGCCTCGCCCTTGATGTATTTCGGGTCAACCGGCACGGGGAACTGGTCGGTGACCGAGGCGTTCCACTTCACGCCGGGGGCTATCAGTTTCGCGGTCAACCCCGCCTTCGCACCCTGGATGCTCGCCGTGTCCGCTTTTTCGTCCCACGAAGGATTCTTTTCCGCGTGCAACAGCCAGGAAAGTTTTCCGGGCGTGGTGAGTTTCACGCGGTCGCGGATGACGACGTAGCGTTGGTCCACAAAGACGAGATCGCGAGTGACACGTTGAACCCGGCCCGCGGGCTGCGCCGTCTGGTAAGCGATGGTGGCGTCACCCGTCGTCCAGACGAAGCGCCCGCCCTTTTCAAAGCGCGTGATACTGCCCGTCGCGGTTTTGTCCTGGGCTTTCTGACCCTTTCCGTCAATCAGGATGGCGTTCTTGGATTTGGTCTGGCGCGTCCATTCGTTGTGGATCGGCGAATTATGATATTCGCGATAGGAGGAATTGATGGCGAGGCCTTCGCCAAATGCGTTGAGAATGAACGCATTTTGATCCGCGTGACTGTGGCTGAAAGAACCGTAGGCCGAGGACTTGAACGTGATGTGGATGTCGTCCTCAGGACGGCCAAGCGAACTGTGCAGCGAGACCCAGCCGACATCGCGAAAGTAGCGGTCCGACGGCAATTCGCCCAACGGCTTTGGCGGCGGCAACGATTTGCCGCTGACGATGAAGTCGCGCACCAGGAATTCGCACGCCGTCGGATACATGCGGTCCAATGCCTCAAGCCCGCGGTCCGCCGGGCGCGGGCGGTCGTCATTGCACAATTCGGCGTAAGCGCGGAAATAGCCATTCTGGAAAACCCGCGCCACGTGCAGCATGTAGTCCGCGATGTTGGGGTCGAGGTTGAACCGGCCCGCATTGGAGGTGTCTCCAAAAATCGTGTGCAAGTACGGCTGGACGTTGTACAGCGCGAAGTAGGGTGAGTTTTTCCAGAATTCGGATGAGTACGCCTCCGGATCGCCGATGGACAGCAGCGTGTCCTGAAAGGCCGCGTGCTCGAACGTGCCGCGCCAATAGGCGTTGCCCTCGGCCCAACCGCCGTCGTCTCCGCCCCATGGACTGAACTGGTCGCGGTAGAAGACGTACGCGAAACGCCACCATTCGCGGGCCTCCGGCAGGTCGTCCCAGAGCGCAAGCCCCGTCAGTCCGGTCATCGCCATGAAACGCACCGGATGGCTTGAAGGCTGGACTTCGATGGAGTTGCGACGGAGTTGTTCGATTTTTGCCTTCTTGATCCACTCGACCGACCGGTTGCCGCGCTCCTTGAAATGCGTGAGGACCTTCTGTTTCTCCGCCGGAGCGAGTTGTTCCCGCAACTGGTCGTACACGAGCGGCAACTTTCGCCAAAGCCGGAAGTGCGCCTCGTCGTTGTAATAAATATCGGTGGCGCCAACCACCGCGCCGCTCTTCCAATCGGGATTGAAGTGCCAGTCGGACGCCTTCAAGAGAAACTCCTTCGCTTTGTCGGCGTATTTCTGATCGCCGGTCACGAGCCATAGCAGTGTGGCAGCCTCCGCGACGCCTGAAACGCGGCCGCAAACATCCTGGGCACCGCGCCACAGATCGGCTTTGTCGGAGGTGCGCTCCCTGGGGCTGGGATCGCCGTAAGTCACAGGCTCTGCGGGGAACGGCAAGTTGAGGTAGTCGCGGTCAAAATCGGCCTTGATCTTGTTGAACGCTTGCGTCCCGTCGCCGGTGGTGCAGTAAGCGCGGAACGCGTCGCGTTGGGCGGCCAGGACGACGGTGCGCGGTACGGCTGCCGGCACATGCGCGGCGGGGTCTCCGGCGGCTTGCGAGAGCGCGACCACGCCGAGTGTCAGCGAGATGCCGGCAATGATGACGGAGCGGATTCTTCCATGAAATATTTCAAGCTGCATAAACTCCTCCATTGATGTCGAGCGTTGCGCCCGTGATGAAACCGTCGAATTCGGATGCCAGATAAACCACGGCGCGCGCCACGTCTCCGGGCGTGCCCGCGCGGCCCAACGGGATGTTCTCGATTGTCTTGCTGGCGCTCTCCGCGGTGGTGTGCGTGTTGTGAAAACGCGTGCCCAGGATCAGGCCCGGGGCGACGCAGTTGACGCGAATGCCCTTTGGCGCAAGTTCGTTCGCCAACGCGCGCGTCCATGTGAGCACCGCGCCCTTGGCCGTGGAATAAATCAATGCGCCGGGATGCCCGCCTTTTCTTCCGGCAAGCGATGATAGATTCACGATGCTGGCCTGCCCGGCTTTCTCCAGCCACGGCACGGCGGCGCGAGTGACCCACAGCACCGAGGACACGTTGACGTTCATGACACGTTCCCAAAATGCGGCGTCCACTTCTTGAATGCGGCGGCGTTCAACGAGGTCACCCGCGTTGTTGATGAGCACGTCAAGCCCGCCCAGGAAACGTGCGGCGTTGTCCACGAGCGAGGCAGCTTCGACCTCGTTCGTGAGGTCGGCACGGAATATTTCAGCGCGACGGCCCTTGCCCTGCGCCAACGCCTTCAATTCCCTGGCGCCGGTTTCGCTGGAGAAATAGTGGATGGCCACGTCTGCTCCGGCATCCAACAGATGTTCCACGATGGCGTGGCCGAGACCTTGTCCGCCACCGGTGACGAGAACTCGTTTGTTGTTCAAGTTTCCCATAAGCGTTTCGTTGATGGTCGGTTAATGGCGGTCATCGGACGGTATCGTGTCTGGCGGCTGAGACGGGCGAACTGCGCGGAGGTAATTCCAGTAGAGCAGTCCTCCGACACCCAAAAGGGATGCCGAACAGAACAACATGCTCAATCTTCCCGTCAGCGGATTGGGGATGAACACGAGCAGGCACACGAACGCGCCGTAGATGAGGCACATCAGACCGAGCGTGCGGTATTGTTGCGCGTCGTTGCTCTCGGCGGCGCCCATTTCCTTCTCGAAGTTCACGGGCGTTTTTATCTTTGTGAAAAACTCCTCGACTCGCGTGATTTCCTCCTGCGAACGGGTGCGGTGAAACCAGCAACAGGCAAAAAACCACGCGGAACAGACCACCGTGTTGAGCAGCACGCCGGACAACAATCCCCAATCGCTTCTCTCGCGCGCGTTGAGCGATTCCTCCCAACCCATGAACGCCGCAAACCATCCCGGTGTGAAAATGTATTTGGCGGCCAGCGAGGAGCCGAATCCGACGAGGACCGTCGTCCATCCGGCCCACTGCGGCACCCGTTTGATGATCGTTCCCCAGATCAGCGGAACGGAGTACGGCAGCGCGATCAGCCCGCCGAACTGGAGCATCAGATCGAACAGGCCGATGTCCTTCCACCTGCTGAACGTCAACGCAGCCACGATGACCAGGATGCCCATGACGAAGGTCACCAGTTTGCTGACGAACAATTGCTCCTTGTCGGATGCGTGCGGTCTGAGGACGACGTGGTAGAAGTTCTTCACGAAGAAACCTGCGTTCTTGTTGAGACCGGCGTCCATGGAGGACATCGTGGCGGCGAAAATACCGCTCAACAGCAGACCAATCATCCCCGCGGGCATGGAGACCAGACCGGTGGCGACGAACGCCGCCGTCGGCACGGC
>DAOLDN010000228.1:0-6291 GCA_035327385.1 Verrucomicrobiota bacterium
ATTCGTGTGAGCAGGCAGCGCTCAGAAGGTTCAAAAGTATAAACACCAAGACCGCGTTTGCAGTATGTAGAAGTAGATTCGTGAAGTGAGGCCCAAACGCACCCCGTCCAAAGGCGGTTGCATCCAAAAGATATGAGAGCCAAGTGATGGGATACCAACTCGCGTTATCGGTGGTACGAAACGCCCAACCTACAGTCTCAATAGACAACCCACGTATAACACGAGGGTTTTCATAATAGTATTCTGGATCGTCGTAATTGATAAAATCAAACCCCGTCACCGGCCAAAACACCACGATCGTTACAACCGCCAATAATCCAGCAGCCAGCGAAAATCGCCAGGTGGCACGCCAATCAAGCCGCCTTGTAGTTTCAATACCCACAACAGAAGGGTGCGTTCGACGGAGATGTTGTTGACGACGTTTGCCCATGTCAGTCAGCAACTCTCTCAAGAGTTTTCAATTGTTCCCGGGCAACAGGGTCGTCCGGACTGAGTCGCAGCACTTCGCGGAGTTGTATCGCCGCCTCCCCGCGCCGGCCGGTCATGGCCAGTGCGCGGGCGAACTGGAGCCGGAATCGCGGGTCGTCCGGTTGACGTCGAACGGCCTCGTTGAACTCGATGAACGCCTCGTTGGTGCGGCCCAGTTGAAAGAACGTGGTGGCAAGGTTCAAGCGTGTCATGGCGTGATCCGGTTTGAGTTGCAACGCGGTCTGGTAACAGGTCAGCGCCTCGGACAGGCGGTCGCTCTGCGCCAGTGCAGCGCCAAGGTTGTTGAAAGCGCTGGCGTTCTTGGGATTGGCGGCTACGACGTCGCGAAAGGCTTCAATCGCCTCGTCGGTGCGGCCTTTCGCGAGCAGCGCGGAGCCAAGGTGGTTGAGCGCGTCCGGGTAACCGGGGTCCATCCGCCGGGCGCGCACAAGCAGTTGGATGGCTTCGTCCACCCGGCCCTGGCTCAACGCGAGCTGGCCGAGCTTGCTCTGGGCCTCGACGCAGTCCGGTTTGGCGCGCAGTGCGGCGTGGTATTGCTCGGCGGCATCGTCGAACCGGCCCTGCTCGAAATAGTAAAGGCCGAGGTTGTTCCAGGCCATCCATGCGCCGGGGTTTTTGGCCACGGTATCGCGCCAGAGGGTTTCGACATTCCGATAGATGCCGGCCTGTCTCCACGTCAACACGCCCAAAGCCAGAAGCACCACGCCAATCAAGATGGGTGGCTGGACAGTCAGATGTTTTTGCAACGAGCCGGCCAATGCCGCGAGGCCGCCGGCAAGCAAGGCAGCCATTCCCATCATCCCGTAATACTGCCAGTGGTCGGTCACCCATGTGTAGCGCATCATGTAGAGCACCTGAAGCAGAACCAAAAAGGAAGTTGTGATGTAATAGTGAGTGAAACCGACAAAGAGACCTTTGCCGACCCGGTGGCGCATCAGCCAGCAACCTGCCAACAGTCCCAGCAAGCCAACCGGGTAAATGTATTGCCACCCTTGTTCCGGGTTCACTTCCCATCGTTCATAGATAAATGACAGGTTGAAGGGAAAGACCACCTTGCCGAGGCAGACCCAAAAGGATTTCCCTGAAACCAGGATCCGTTCCAGCATTGGCAGGGTAAATTCCTGTCCCCGGGCTCCATACAGATGTTCCACTGCGAAGGTCAGCCTGCTCATCAAAGCGGCGATCATCAGCATGGCGAACAAAGGCCAGAGGCGATTCCACGTCACGCGCGCGTTTTGCCACCAAAGGACGAGGAAAAGTGTCGCAGGTAGAAAGCTCACCGCCGTCTTGGCGAACATTGCCAGCAAAAAAAGCGCGACCGAAACGGCACCGAAACGCCAGCCTTCAAAACCCTTTATTGGACGGACCGTTTCATAGATGCCGAGGCATGCATGTCGCAGATACGCCCATGCCGCCAGTAACACGAGACTTCCGGAGAGCGTGTTCTTCAATTCAGTCACCCATGCGACGCTCATCGTATTGACGGGATGCAGGGCAAAAATGGCGGCGGCCAGCCACGCCGCGCGGAATTTCAAGCCATCCAGCACCAGCCACAAAAGCAATGAAACGCAGACATGAAGGACGAGAGTTAGAAGGTGATAGCCCAAGGGATTCAAGCCCCACAGTTGGAAGCCCGCCCAAAAGCCGGTGAAACTCAGCGGGTAATACTGCATGGTCGCCCCCGGCTCCAACCAGATGTCCCTCAGTCCTTGCAAAGAACGCAAGGCGTTGTTCTCGATTATGTGATCGCCATCGTCCCAGATGAAATCACCGCGCAAGGCTGGCAGATAGGCGGCAATGGTCAGCGCCCCAAGAAGCAGTCCGGCACACCACGCGCCCTGCCACCAGCGGCGCGCAGCGGAAACATCGGATGGACGGTGGGATCGGGCTTTGCTCTTGGGCATCGGCTTAACAACGCATCGGGACGCGCCTACTGTGCTCGTTCGTACCGATTGATTCAAGGCGGAAGGAGGAAAGCGAAATGCTGAAGGCTAAAGGCTGAATGACCAATGACCAATTCAATCAACCGCGGGGAACGCAGAGGACGAAAAGCTCCAAGCTCCAACATCCAGAGAAACTTCAATATCCAAGCTCCAAGAACGGATAGCCATCTGTCCACCACGTTTCGTGTGTTTCGTGGTTGAACAGACCGGTGTTGCCGCCATTGCCATCCACAATCTACCATTCTCCATCCTCTTCTGGACGCGGCGTCAGCCGCAGTGCGCTCCTTGCGGTTGAGCAGCAGGATTGAAGCGCGAACCACGCGAACCACGCGAAAAGGGAACGGAGCGCCGGTCCGCCAAGCGGGTAGGCCGATTGCGGACCTGGCCCGGCAACAAACCGCTCTTGCCAATGTTCGTGCCATTGGCCAAGTTTCCCGCCACAACATGACGCAATACAGTTCCACCCGGCAACAGACCGCCGTCGCAACCGTTCTGCCCTGGCTGCTCGGTGCCGCGGCGTTGATTGTCTATCTGATCACCATCAACCCGTGGATTTCACTGCTCAACATGCCGCAGGTGGCCAAGGTGTCGGGCTGGATGTGGACGCCGGACCTGTTCAATCCGGCCTATTATCTGGTCACGCTGCCGCTGCATCTGCTCCCGGTGCGCTGGGTGCCCCTGGGATTGAACGTGTTCTCCGCCGTTTGCGCCGCGCTGGTGCTCGCGCAACTGGCACGCTGCGTGGCGCTGTTGCCACACGACCGTACTCACGCACAACGGCAGCGCGAAGGCAGCGAGCATTCGACGCTGTCCATACCGCTGGCGTGGCTGCCGCCGATGCTGGCGGTGTTGCTCTGCGGACTTCAACTCACCTTCTGGGAACACGCCACGAATGGCACGGGCGAGATGTTCGACATGCTGCTCTTTTCCTACGTCGCGCGGTCGCTGCTGGAATTCCGGATTGATGACCGCGATCCGCGCCTGTTTCGCGCGGCGCTGGTGATGGGCATCGGGATGACGAACAATTACGCGATGGTGGCGTTTCTGCCCGTGTTCATCGCATCGGTGGTGTGGCTCAAGGGATTTGGTTTCTTCAATCTGGGCTTCCTGACGCGCATGGCGCTCTGCGGCCTGGCGGGGTTGCTGCTGTATCTGTTGCTCCCGCTGGTGGCGGCGCTCTCGTCGGCGGCGGACGTCGGCTTCTGGCATGTGCTCAAGGCCAATCTCGGTTCGCAGAAGAACGTCCTGGTGCTGTTCCCCAAGAAAACACTGGTGGCGCTGGCGCTCACGTCGCTGTTGCCGGTGCTGCTCCTCTCGTTGCGCTGGCCGTCGCGTTTTGGCGACAGCAGCCAGTTGGGTTCGGCCATCGCCACAGGCATGTTCCACCTCACCCATGCCTTCCTGCTGCTGGCCTGCATCTGGATCGCGTTCGACCCTCCGGTCAGCCCCCGCAATCGCGGCATGGGGCTGCCGTTCCTGACGCTCTATTTTCTGGGAGCGTTGAGCGTCGGCTATTTTGCCGGCTATTTTCTGCTGGTCTTCACGAGCAAATTTGGACGCACCCGCGTCTTTTCACCCGCACTGCAAAATGCCGAACGCATTGCCATCTCCGTCCTCTTCGGACTGCTGCTCATCGTCGCCGTGGGTCTGCCCGCGCGCAATCTGCCGCAAATCCGCCTCACCAACGGCTCCATCGTCAAAAACTTCGCGGCGTCGCTGGCGGCGGGATTGCCGGGCGGAGGCGTGGTGCTCAGTGACGACTGGCGGCGTCTGCTGCTGGTGGAATCTTGGGTGGCGCGCAGCGCGCAAGACAAGGAATACCTGTTCCTGGACACCCAGTCGTTGCGCTGGCCGCCGTATCACGTTCATCTCTCGAAAAAATATCCCGGCCAGTGGCAGCCGCCGGAAAAGGACAGCGAGATTGAAATGTTCGACGCCCCGACACTCATGGGGCAGATCACAAAACTCAGCACCAACAAACCGCTCTATTATCTGCACCCCAGCTTCGGCTATTACTTTGAAATCTTTCATCCTGAAGCGCGCGGACTGGTCTTTGAGATGAAACGTTTCCAGCCCGGCCGGTTGTTGCCGCCTCCGCCCTCGGACGAAAACATCGCGCTCAACGAAAAATTCTGGGGCGAAGCCGCCGAGAACGCGCTGGCCTCCATCGCGGCAGCGACCGAGCAAAAGACGCCCGAACAAAAGGATTCCTGGCTGCAAACCGTGTTCAAGCGTCTTTACCTCAAGCCGGAGATCAATGCGCAGACCCGCCAGATCGGAATGTTTTATTCCCGCGCCCTGAACTATTGGGGCGTCGAAATGCAGAAACTCGGTCGCCTCGACGAAGCCGCATCGCACTTCAAACTCGCCATGCGACTGAACCCCGGAAACGTCGTTGCCGAACTCAACCTCGCGGCGAACCAGAACTTGAAAACCGGGAACACCCAGCCCGTGGCCGTCACCCAATCCATCGAGCACGCCCTCGGCAAGTACCGCTCGCTGGAGCAGGTACTCAACGACAACGGCCCCTACGATGAACCGTCCCTCGCCTACGCTCAGGCCTGGGTGTTCATGCAGGGCAAACTCTACCGCGAGGCCGCCCAATGGCTGAACCGCGTCCGCGATTTCGCCACCAACGACATCCCCGCCCGCCTCGCCCTGGCCCAGATCAGTCTGATGGCCAACGACGTGGATTTTGCGGCGGAAATCTCACAGGAAATCCGGAGCAATCCCGAGCGTTTCCCGCTCAATTCCACCAACCGGGCCGACCTGCTGGTTGTGGACGCCGCAATCCTTTTTGCCCGGACCAATCTGTCCGATGCCGAATCGCTCATTGACAACGCAATCCAGAAAGAACCCAAGAACGACCATCTGCTCTCCAACGTGGCCTCGCTCCATCTCCAGCGCCGTGACCTCACCAACGCGCTTGAGATCATTGGCCTTCGCCTCAAGCTCAATCCCACCAACACGGCGGCCATGATCAACAAGGCCTACATTGAAATCCAACAGGGCCGTCTCGACGACGCCATCGCCACGCTGAATCGCGCCGTGGAATTGGAGCCCGCCAATCACATGGCACGAATGAACCGCGCCATCGCCCATCTCCGCGCGGAACACCTCGACGAAGCGAAGGCCGATTACGAGATTCTCGACATCTCCTATCCCAACCAGTTCCAGATCCTATACGGCCTGGGCGAAATCGCGTGGCGACAAAAGGACACCAACGCCGCCATCAAATACTACGAGAATTACCTCACCAACAGCCCGCCGAAGACCATCGAAGCCAAAAGTGTTGCCGAACGCCTCGACCAGCTCAAAGGCGTGAAAAAGGATTAACGCCTCCCATGCGCGTCACACACGTCATCACCCGGCTCATCGTCGGGGGCGCGCAGGAAAACACAATCGCCTCGGTCCTCGGTCTGCGCAAAAAACCCGACTGCGATGCCGAACTCATCTCCGGCCCGTCCACAGGCCCGGAAGGCTCGCTGGAATCCGAATTCAATGCCGCACCCGGAGTCCTGACAATCCAACCGCAACTCGTCCGCCCCGTTCACCCGTGGAACGACCTTGTCGCCCTGCAAAAACTCACGCGCCTGTTCCGCGAACGAAAACCGGACATCGTCCACACCCACAGCGGCAAGGCGGGCGTGCTCGGACGCATCGCCGCCGCCCGCGCCGCGGTGCCCGTCATCGTTCACACCATTCACGGCCCGTCCTTCGGACCGTTTCAAGGCGGACTCGCAAACACGGTTTTCCTCGCCGCCGAAAAACGCGCGGCTCGACACACCACACACTTCGCCAGCGTGGCCGACGCCATGACGAGCCAATACCTCGACGCCGGCATCGGAACGCCCGCCCA
>DAOLDN010000229.1:0-6279 GCA_035327385.1 Verrucomicrobiota bacterium
CAGCGCCGGCAACAACATCGCGGCCAGCACTGCGAGAATCGCCATCACTGCCAGCAATGTCAGCACGCCGCTCATGCCGCGTCGCGCCGCAGAAACGACCAGCGCGATGACAAGAAACGCGAGTGTCCCAATCACGAGGATTGCGCCGCCTGCTTCGCGCAACACCTGAACGTAGAACGCCAGGAACTTCTGCCACGCGTCCATCAATCCGTAAGTCGTCCCCTGCGCCACGCTCATGCTGCCCGCGAACGCTGACAGGCGTTGCGACTTGGGCACGTAAAGCTGCCATTCCGCGTAAGTGTTCGGCACGTCGCTTTGCGGAGCGGCCAGTTGCAGCGTGTGCGGCCAGCGCGACGCCAGCGCGCCTTTCTTTTCGGCATAAACAATGTCCACCGCGAACGCCTGATCACGATTCGCATCGCGGGGCAGCGGAACGAGCACCCAATCTCCGTCGCGCTCCGGCTTCACCGGTTCATTGTTCACGTAGCAACCCCAGAAATCCGCGCCCGCCGGCAGTTTGAATTTCTGAAACTGTTTCTCGTTGTTCTTCACCATGAACGACGCCTGCGTGAGCATTTCGCCGGCCTCGGTGAGCACGGAAGTGATCTGCGTGCGGTCGGCCACTGCGGCCAGCACGGGCAACTGCTCGTGGCGACGCACGTTCACAGTGAGGTTGTAGTCGCCGGCGGTGTATTGATACGCCAGCACCACGGCGCGGGTGATGAGCGATCGGTCCGCGGCGGCCAGTTCCACTTCGTCCACGCGATGCAATGATTCGCCTGTGGCCGATGGTTTCAATACAAGGCTCGCGGCGGTGGTCACGGCGATGGAGCCCGTTTCGCGTTCCACGTCCACCGCACGGACGCCGCCCACGGGCAGCGTCGCGTCCTTGGAATCGAATTGATGATCGTAGGTGACCACGAGCGTGTAACCGCCCCAGACCTTGTCCTGCAATCCGATGGTCCAGATGTCGCCGCCGTCGGGCGCGAGTTGCGCGGACTTTTCCTTGCGACGGATGGACTGGCCCGTGAATTCGACGTTCTTGCAGTGCGGCGGCAGCTTTACTCTGAACTCCTGCACGCCCTGATTGAGGATGCCGTAACGGATCGTCGCGCTGCCGCCCACAAGACCGTCGCCGATGGTGACGAGGTTGAACACGTCGGCGACAATGCGTGGAGCGAGACGTTCGCAAGACAAAGACAGCGACCAGTCCGGCTGATTGGCGTTGAATGCGAGTGACTCGTCGGTTTGCAGGACAGGCGTCGCGCCTGTCCTACGCGGCAGTGATTGCACGGGCATCTCGCGCAGGCCGTTCAATTCCGCCGTTTTCAGCCGGATGCCCGCCGCCGAACCTGCTCCGACCTGTGCCAGTTCCTTCGTGGCTCCGGTGACGCGCAATGCGGAGACGGTGACCTGTTCCGGGAACGATTTCAGCGGTTGTTCAAGCTGCACGACCAGGTCGCGTTTGCCGAGGACGCGGGTGGCGAAATTGACCCGCAGCTTTCCGCTGTTGACGTTCCAGTCTTCAACGCCTTCGCCACGGACTTCGGAAACGATGAGGCCCGGTTGTGGCGTCAGTTCGATGGAATAAACCCCGGCTTTCTCGACATTGAGCGCGAGGCTGTGGGCGATGACGAGGCGCGATTCTTCGAGGCGCGCCGTCACGCGGTCGTTCACGCTGACGACCGGCTCGATGCGTTTGAGCCGAAACGAGAGCGTGAACGGTCGCGCGTTGAAACGGTACGCGGCCAGTGCGCCGCCTGTGGCGTTGACCTGACGCAGGCCGGACATCGCGTCCGTCTCGGCCTGCATGTCCTCCGCCGTGACTGTGAACGAGCCGGTTTCGCGTTCGATGTCCAGCGGTTGCGGCGATTCGAACGCCACCGGCGCGTCAGAAGTTTCCACTGGTTGCTCGGAGAACAACGTGAGGATGTATTTGCCTTCAACAGGTTTGATGAACTCCACGGTGAGCGTCTGGCGGTCTGAGGCTTCCGAGGGAGGGGAGGCTGTGATGTGCCAGTCGCGTATCTGTTCGCCGACAAGTCTTGTGATGGCTTGTGACGCCGGCAACGAGAGCGTGAAGCGGGGCGCGTTGCCCTGGACGACATCATATCGGACCTGCGTGGTGTATTTGATGACCGTGGGAGTGATCTGGGCCGCGATGGCGGTGTCGGCGGTGATCAATGCTTTGCGGGCGATCTCCGTCACCTTGCCCTGCCATCGCAACAGCACGGTGCGGTCGGCTCCCAGCAATCCGCGCACGGACGACACATCGCCTGTCTGCGATGATTCGACGAGTGTGCCGGAGAGCAGTTGAACGTCCATTCCCAGGCCGGTCGCGCGCGATGTCAGCGATGCGATGGCCGCCGGCGGGCCGATGAAACAGATCTGATTCCACGGCTCGACGCGTTCGATCCTGGCGACCATTTCGATGTCGAACCGGAATTTTCCGGGCCGCGATGCCTTGAGATAATACCAGCCCGCGTCGCGGACGATCTGCAATTGCGACGGCAGTTTGGCGGGCAGCAACGCCACGTCGCCCTCGAACAACGGCAGCGAAGCACCGTCCTTGCCGGTACATTCGGCGTCAATCGTCACCGTGAATCGCGCCTCGTCGTCGGAGAGTCTGCCGTCATAGCGGATTTCGCGGATGGACAATTCGCCCGTGGCGGGAATGGGCTTCGATCCGGCAAGGACCGGGATTGTGAGGCACAACAGGGCGAGACAGGTGAACAATATTTTCATAAAATCTCCGGTGGATGACCCAGGCAGCATTGTGGATTGGGCTGCATGGAAATTTGCCAAGCATCGCGCGGGCCAAGCCGAAAATGCACGGGGCCGGAGCGCGACTGGTTTCCGGTCGCAGCGCGTGGATAAACAGTGTGAACGCTGTAATCGGCAGTGATCTGCACACTGTCACGCGCTGCGGACGGGGACCGTCCGAGTTCCTTGTGATGCGCGGAATCCGCGCCGTATGCGTGAAGTGTGACTGTCCTTGTCTGGCGCGAGCCGCCGGTCATGCGCGTTGCCCAATCGTTCATGGAGCATTGGACGGGAGGCTGTGGGAAATGCTCCTGGGAAAATCCGGATGACGAAATCCGAATGACGAATGACGGGCCCGAAGCCGCGAACAAGACTGGAGCGCGGACGGCTCGTCCGCGAGTTTCCATCCACAAACTCACCGAGAGAAGGCAGCGGGTATGAGGCTGGATTTCGAATCCGGGCGGCCGTGAGGGTTCGCCTGCTGTGGAATTCTTTTGTCAAACTCCCGGCGAATCTCAAATGCAGCCCGGGTTCTCGCGGACGGACCGTCCGCGCTCCTTCAATTGATCACGGCTTAAACAGCCGATAATACTTCGCTGGGAGTGCGGCAGGCACGACGATGGGATTGGTCGCGCCGCTGGGGGAGTTGACCCAGTTGGTGGTGGCGATGTTGAGATTCTCCTGCAAGACCCAGCCGGTGGTTGTCGGCGACCACGAAATGGTGGCCTGTGCCGAACCCGCCGGAGCGATGGTCAGCGTGGGTGCGCCGGGAGTTTGCACCGCATAAAGCGCCCAGAAGCCGCCCTCCAGGGAATAATTGCCGCCGGTCATCGGCTGTTGGGTCGCGTCAGGCTGGCCAATTGTGCCACTGACAGAATACACGCCGCCTGTGCTGGTGCCGCCACCGCCGTCAATGGTGTACCAGTCAATCGAATACTGCGCGCTGGCGTTTGAAATGGACAAAAGCACCAAGCACCAACATCCAACTCCGATAAATCGCGAGCAAGCCACCAGAGAAGCTCCAACATTCAAACACCAATGACGCGCAAAAATTCCATCGCTTGCGGCAAAACCGGATTCGTGTTTGGAGCTTGGAATTTCTTTGGAGTTTGGAGCTTGGGATTTGGAGCTTTTCATCGCGGCTCCATTCTTCTCCAGTTCCGGATTTTCGGCAAGGGGTTTGGCGGAGGAAAAAAGCCTGCAAATCCCGTCCACCTGATTAAGAATTCGCACGATGACTTTCGCCGAAGCCAAAAAGCGCCATACCGCGCTCGTGGACGAACTCCGCCGACACGACCATGCGTATTACGTCGAAGGACGGCAACTCATCACCGATCGCGAGTACGATGCGCTGTTCAAGCAATTGCAGGAGCTGGAGAAGCAGTTTCCGCAACTCGTCACGCCGGAATCGCCCACACAACGTGTCGGCGGCGCGCCCAGCGAGAAGTTCAATCGCGTCAAACATCTCGTCCCGATGCTTTCGCTCGACAAAATCGAGGCCAGCGATCATCCCACCAAGGACGAAGAACCCGACCGCGACCAACGCAATCGTGCGCAGGATGAAAACACACTCGCGCAACTCCGCGCGTTCGACACAACCATCCGAAAGCATCTTGGTCGCGAAAAGGTTCAATATATCATCGAGCCGAAGGTGGACGGTGTGTCCATCGGTGTTCACTACCGCGATGGCAAACTTGCTCTGGGTGTCACGCGCGGCGACGGCGCTGAAGGCGACGACATCACTACCAACCTGAAGACCGTGCGGGGAATTCCACTGGAGTTGCGTAGGACAGCCCCGAAAGCGTTCGGGGCTGTCTCTAAATCAAAGACAAAGGATTTTTTTGAAGATGGAGACAGGCGCGACGCCTGTCCTACATTGCTTGAAGCTCGCGGTGAGGCTTACATGTCTATCGAGGATTTCGAGGCGTTGAACAAGAAGCTCGCAGTCGCAGGGGAGAAATCATTACCCAACGCCCGCAATGCCACCGCCGGTTCATTGAAGCTGCTCGATCCGGTGCTGGTTGCGCAGCGGCCCATTCGCGCCGTGTTCTACGCCACCGGTGCGCTCGAAGGCATCGAGTTCAAAACCCATTCCGAAATGCTCGAAGCACTCGCTGCATTCGGATTGCCCACACAAAAGCTCTGGTGGGTTTGCGACGGCATTGAGGAAGTGTTGAAGGTTTATCGCGACAAGATCGTCGCGCACTACGACGAGGACAAGGACCTGCGGCGGCAATTGCCCTACGAAATTGATGGCATAGTCATCAAGGTCAACACACTCGCGGACTGGGCAAAGATTCCCGGACGCAGCCGCGCGCCCGGCTGGGCCATCGTCCATAAACCCGTCCCGTGGATCACGCCCGCCGAAACCGTGCTGAAGGCCATCACCGTGCAGGTCGGTCGCACCGGAGTCCTGACGCCAGTGGCCGAACTCGAACCCGTCTTCGTGCAAGGCTCCACAATTTCGCGCGCCACGCTGCACAACGAGGACGAGATTCGCCGCAAAGACATCCGCATCGGCGACACCGTCGTCATCCGCAAAGCCGGCATGGTCATTCCCGAAGTGTTCGAGGTGGTGAAAACCAAAAGGCCTGCGAGCGCGAAGGAATTTGATCTGTTTGAGCACGTCAGCGGCAAATGTCCCGCGTGCGGCGGGCCGATTGCGAAGGAAAAGGTTTCCGCTGGAGATGCCGAGGAAGTCGCCTGGCGATGTGAGAACATCGCGGGTTGTCCTGCGCAACTCACGCGTCGCGTCGAGTATTTCGCCCAGCGCAAGGCACTGGATATTGAATCGCTCGGCGGCATCGTAGCCGAGAAACTCGTCGAACGTGGCCTCGTCAAAGAACCACTCGACCTGTTCGATCTCAAGCTGGATCAGCTCGCGAAACTGAACCTCGGCACGGACGACGAACCGCGAACCTTTGGTGAGAAGAACGCGACGAAGATTCTGGAAGCGCTCGAACGCGCGAAGACCGCGCCGTTATCGCGATGGATTCACGCGCTGGCCATCAACGACGTCGGCGAGGCCACGGCGAAACAACTCGCGTCCACTCATGAGTCACTGGAAGCGCTCGCGCAGTCCGAAGTGTTGCGCGACATCCGAGACCTTGGCGCAAAGGAAGCCGAGCGCACTGAAATCAGCCCGCGTTCGCGCAAGAATCCACCAAAGGACGAAGACGACAAAGCGCGTCGCGAGAAACACGATGCTGAATTGAAGGCAGAGATTGCAGAGATTGAGTCGCGCTTGGATGCTGGCGGATTGAAGGTTCGTATGTTGGAAGTCGGCCCGGTGGCTGCGGCCAGCGTGCTGGACTTCTTCAAGTCGCTCGCAGGAAAACGGACACTTGCCCGCGTCCGCGAACTGGGCATCCAACCAGCCAGCGAAGCATCGGCCGCCAGCGCGACTGCAACCGGAGTTTTCGCCGGCAAAACCTTCGTTCTCACCGGCACACTACCATCCATGACACGCGAAGAAGCCACGGCGAAGATCGAGGCGGCGGGAGGCAAGGTCAGCGG
>DAOLDN010000230.1:0-6225 GCA_035327385.1 Verrucomicrobiota bacterium
GTAGCCGTAGTACGCAGTACCGCCGCTAACGGTGACGTTGAGGCTTTTGCCTCCAGCAGCCGAGCCGATGTCGGCGTCCTTCAGGTAGAAAATAAACGTGTGGTTCCAAGTTGCTGAACTGGTGCCGTCCCCGGCGGCGAGAGTCATAGCAACGCCACCATATGTGGCGGAACAGGTCAATGTCCCGGCGGAGGTCCGCGTCGCAGCGACAGCAACAACGAGAAGGCGGTTATTCCCGTTGGCAATGGCATAGCTGGCGTTGACCGCTCCACTGGGGTAGGAATTGCCCGCGTACTGCTGTGCCCAAGGATTCAGCACACTCAGGGCGGCATTCGCTGTCGAAGCGCCCAAGAGCAGAATCATGGCAAGCAGTTTTGCGACCGTGTTGAATTTGGATTTCGCGTTCATGAGTTTGAGAAGTTGTGACGGACGGAGACGGGGACTGAAATGGGTTTCATCGGCGCACGGACCGGGATGGCGGCTATCGCCTGATGGACGGATGAGGTTGCTGATCGTTTTCATGAGTTGTCTCCTTGTCACCTGATTGGGGCCTGGGCATCGGGCCATAGGCTGGTCGAAACCGTCACGCGCGCCCTGCGCGAGAATTCGCGATTGGCCACGAGGAACCAGAAACCGGATTTTGGTCGGGAAGGCGAGACAGCACTTTGGGACGCCACCGCGTTGGTGACATCACAAAGCTCCGCCTGCGCCTTCCCGTTGTCGTTGTTCCGGTCGTTCGTCATTTCCTTGTCTGATCTGACCTCGCCTTGTCCGGGCTGCGATTTGCCGCGGAGACACTGCTCCCGGCATAACTCGCAGTCTGGAAGGTTTTATCGCAGTCTTACCGATAAAAAAACAGCTTAGGGATGAAATGCCGGTTCCAAGGGGCGAATGGCCGGAATCTGGACATGAAACGGCATCGAAAAAGGAGCGGAACCGGCCCATTTCAGCGATAAAGTGGCGGGAACGATTACGGGCGAATTACCGTAAAGTCCGCCGTGACCTGAATCGTGGCCGCGCTCGTGAGAGCGCGGGTGGTCTGGAATGGATTGGCCGCGTTGTGACGAACGCAGCCACACGAAAGTCAGAGCAGGCCGGCCGTTTCCAACCTGCTGCGGTAGCCGCGAGTGAGAGTGACCTGCTGGCCTGTTTTGAGCCGAATCACGTATTCGCCGTGGAACATCGGCTGGAGTTCCTTGATGAAGTCCACATTGACGATGGCCGAGCGGCTGACGCGGACGAATTTTTCGGGAGACAGTCTGGATTCGAATTCGGTAAGGGTCTGCCGGAGGGAATGGGTCTCGTTGCCGACATGAAGCTGGACGTAGTTGTCCGCCGCCTCCGCCCATTGAATGTCCGAGGTTTTCAGAAGCAGGACGCGGCCGGCTGATTTCACTGCGATACGATCCGAGGGTTTTGACCCCGGTCTCAATTCGCGGAGCAGCATGTTGAGTTGTTCCTGGATATTGTCGGATTTGCTGCGTCCGATGTGTTTCTTGGCCCGCGCCAGCGATTCCACGAATCGTTGGCGGTCGAAAGGCTTCAAGAGGTAATCCAACGCGTGAACCTCAAACGCCCTGACGGCGTAGGAATCGTTGCCGGTGACGAAAACGACCACGGGCCTGCGCGCCGGGTCCAACTTCGCCAGCACGTCGAACCCGTTGAGGCCGGGCATCTGGATGTCCAGAAAAACGAGATCGGGTGAGTCTTCCTCGACAGATCGGACGGCTTGTTCGCCGGTTCCGCAGGAACCGACCACTTCCACCTCCGGATCGTCCTTAAGCCACAAGGCCAGAAGCTCCCTCGCCACGGCGTCGTCGTCCACGATGAGGGTGCGCAGTTTCATCAGAAGGCCGGTTGCGTTGATTTCAATTGTCAAGTTCCACCACTGATCGCGTCACCCCGTACTGCCAACGCGTACGGCGAGAACCTGCCCGCCACACTTTGCCAGTTTCATACCTGCATCAGTTCCTTTTCCTTGTGGGCAAAGTGCTGGTCAATTTTGGCGACGTAATCGTCCGTCAATTTCTGCAAATCCTTTTCGGCCTGTTTTTCCTCGTCCTCGGTCACGCCGCTGTCGTGCGCATGCTTCTTCAACTGATCCATCGCGTCGCGGCGCACATGGCGGATGGCCACGCGACCGTCCTCGGCCATTTTCTTGATGATCTTCACGAATTCCTGGCGTCGTTCCTGGCTCAGTTCGGGAAAAAAAATCCTCAGCACCTTGCCCTGCACCGCTGGGTTCAATCCGAGGTTGGCCTTTTGAATCGCCTTTTCGATATGGACGATGGTGCTGGCGTCCCACGGCTGGATGGACAGGGTCCGAGGTTCGGGCGTGGTGATGCCGGCCAGCTCGCGGATGCGCATGTTGGAACCGTAAACGTCCACGATGATGTTTTCCACCAGCGAGGCGGAAGCCTTGCCGGTGCGGACGCCTGCGAATTCGTTCACGACGACCTGTTCGGTCTTTTCCATTTTTTCTTCCGCTTCCAGAAGAATCTCTTCGAGTGCCATAGGTGTTAAACGTTTATCAAATCACAAGCGGGCTGTATAGACTGAACTGATGGGCGGGCCGTCCGCTGCCCGCAGCCCGGCTGAAATGACGGGACTTTCGATTGATTTGACCATTGTTGCCGTGTCCGGGCGCTGCGACCGGGGACCGGTCACGGTCCGGTCGTGGCCAACATCACTTGCCGCTGATGGTATCCACGTTGTTGCCGAGGTCGCGGTAATCAATGAATTCCTTCGGGCTTGTGCCGTTGAGATATTCCTCCACATTCGTGTAACCGTCTTTGTCGTTGTCCATGGAGCCGTCGGCAGGATCATTGGGGTTCAGTCCGTTTGCTTTTTCCCAATCGTCCGGCATGCCGTCGCCATCGGTGTCCACGGGCACTTGTTCCGGGGAGAAAGTGTATTCAGGATAGCCGCCGACTTCCTTGGGGTCGTTGACGATTCCGTTCTCAGTGAGGACCTTTCCTGTGCGCACCATTTCGGTGACGCGTTTGTCCACGGGATCGCGGCGTGGCAACGTGGCCCCGGCCTTTGCCAGAACGGATTCGTAGGCGTCAAGCGCGGTCTGTTGGTTGACGGGCCAGGCCTCGAACGGGGTGTTGACGCGCGCCAATGCTTCGGGGCCGCGCATGCCTTTCCAGTTGTCGGCGGTGACTTCGGGGGAATTTTCCCCGATGTTGCCCGCGACATACCATTTGCCGGGCCGACCGCGCGTGGGCGGGTACCAATTGCCTGCCTCCCAGGCGCGTCCGGGCGAATACTGGTTGCGCTGTTCGATGCGCGCAATGGTGGCAAGCATGTCGGGATTGGTGGCCGGACCGGCTTTGTAATAATTGTTGATGACGTTGATCATCGAAGTTTCATCGCCTCCGTCCATGGTGCGATGACGCCAGTTGAAAATGACGTTGTTGCGGTAATCGAACTCGCCGGACATGCCGATGGACGGATTGCGGGCGGTGTTGCAGGCGAAAAGGTTGTGATGAAACGTGGAATCCTCCCCGCCCCATGTCCCTCCGAAGGCGTGATTCTTTGCGTTCAATGCCTCGCTGGAAATGCACCATTGCACCGTCACGTTTTTGGTCGGCAGTTTGACAGCCGGGCCGCCCGGCGTCGGTTTCATGTAGCGGTAGAGGGAAAGGTTTTCGTCCATGCCCCAACTCGTCGAACAGTGGTCCACAATAATCTGTCCTTCGGGGTTGCCGCCGATATTGTCCGAACCCTGACCGCCCTGGGGCTGGCCGCGACGCACTCGCAGGTGGCGGATGATGACGTTGCGGGTGTTGATGTTCACGGAGTCATCGGCGAGACAGATGCCATCGCCCGGTGCCGATTGGCCCGCGATTGTAATGTCGGGATGATTGATGTTGATGGCGCTCTTGAGATGGATGATTCCGGAGACGCGAAACACCACGATGCGCGGCCCTACGGTTTCCACTGCCGCTCGCAGACTGCCGGGGCCGCTGTCAGCGAGATTAGTGACGGCGATGACTTTTCCGCCGCGACCACCGGTGGTGAACATTCCGCCGCCCCAAGCGCCGGGAAACGCGGGGATGCCGTCGGGCAATCGCGGCGGCAACGGCGGCATTTGCGCCGGCTCAGGTGGAATCACCGCCGGACGCTGCTCCTGCGCGATGCCGATTTGGAAACAGAAAACGGCGGCGATAATCAAGGGAAGGGTTGTAGTTTTCATGCGGCTGATATTAATGGAATTCTATGCTGAGAGTATCACCGGTTTCCGAAAGGCTCGAATGATTTTTTGATTCAAATGCCGCCTGCCAACAGCCGCTCCGTCTCCTCGTTCTCCACACCGTGCCTATGCCGCAACACGGCCAGCCGTACGACCGGCGGATAAGCCTTGTCCGCTTTCATCCGAGGCTCGACGTATTCAATGACCTCGAACAAAAGACGGTTCGCCTCCTCGTAGCTCAATCCGGTGAGCCGCTCAATGTAACGCGTAGCGCGGTCAATCAACTTCAGGTTGCTCGCCACCACCCAGATCATCGTGTTGCCCATCACGCGACCCAGTCGCACCATCGTGCAGGTGGAAAGCGCGTTGAGCAGCAGCTTCACGCCCACGCGCGTCACGCCGTCCAGGAGAAAGCCGGTTTTCGGAACAGCGACCGTCACTGACGCAGTCAATCCGGCCTGCACCGCGTCCGGTATGACGAATGACGAATCACGAATGACGAATTGGATCGCGCCGGTCTTTGCCCCCGCGGCGGTTGAAGCGGCCAGTTCCGTCTCAAAGAACTCCGGCGCGTCGCCCGGCCCGATGATTGCCACCGCGCTGTCGCCTTTACGCAGCGAACGATGCCACAATCCATCCCGACCGATGCGAAACCGCATCAACTCCGGAGTGCTGATTTTGCGCAGCGTTTCCATCATGCGAACAAACTTGTCCTCGTTCACCAGTGCGCGGACTTCCGACTCGCTCCATTCCACGCAACGAGGTTCGCGCTTCAGAATCCGATTCCACGCGGCGGGCGTTTCATCGTCCGGAACGAACAAGAACGACCACGACTCAGCCGCGCCAGTGTCATCAAACTTGCGAAATGACGGCGTGCAATACGTCGGCGAACGTTCCGTGGTGTCCGTCAACACATCAATGCCCAGCCCGTCGGCGAAATAATTATTTTTGCCGCCCTCGCGATAGACGGATTCCTCCAGCGCCACCAATTTTACCAGTTGCAAAAGAACCTCCGGAGATTTCAGCGTCTCGTGCATCTCCTCCAACGCCGCGAGAAATTCACAAGGCACGGATTCGTTTTTTGGACTGCGGTGGCAGAGCGCAGCGGCGACACCGCTTTCGATGTTTCGCCCACCGTCCGAAAGCGGCGTGGTGCTCCGCTTCCCGTCGCACTCCAAAATCAATTCCTGCACTGCCATCTCAAGAACCGTGATCATCACGCAAAGCTGAATGCTCGTCGCCTGCATCCGCGTCGAGCCGCTGATGGCCATCGGGCCGGTCGTCAGATTGATCTTTTCGATCCGCGGGTCTTCAATCACCTCGCGACTGCGTTCCACATTCCTGCAAAGCACATCGTCAGGATTGTTATAGACGAAATAAACCTTTGCCCCGACCTCCACTCCTTTCCACGCCGTGCCAATGACGAACGAAGTTTCGCCTCCTTCCGTGATGGCGAACACCACGTCCTTGTCACAAACACCCAGGTCGCCAATCTGCTTTTTTCCGAACTCGGTGAAATCTTCAAAACCTTCCACCGACCGTATCAGCGCAAAGTCTCCGCCCGCCATGACGCTGAACGTGCGGTTTTCCCAACACTCCCGCTCCCCTCCTGCGAGGGGCTGGGGGTGCGTACTTTGGGTTCGTTGCCAGAAATCTCGCCAGATGGAATCCAGTTGAATGCTCAGTCGCCCCGTCGCGCCGCAGCCCGTGAAAAAAATCCGTCCACCGTTTCGCACCGCACGCACCACTGTCGCCGCGATCTCCCCTGCTCTGCCGGAATCCACGAACTCGCGATATTTCCGCACCACGTCGCCGTCCACCTCGAACAACAACCGCAAAGCCTCTGCAATGTCGCGCTTCGCCACGTCACTGAGATTCGCCGTGACCGGATGCGACGATTCCGTGACCAGCGCGCCCAGCTTGAACTGGCCTGCGATCTTCAGAAACTCTTCCGCTCGCATTTTCGATGATTCGCTCATTGCTGTTCAGTGCATCACAGTTTCACCGTCTTCAACGTCGTGTATCGG
>DAOLDN010000231.1:0-6205 GCA_035327385.1 Verrucomicrobiota bacterium
GCCGCAAACACCGCGCGACCGCAACGCCACCGGGCCGCTGAGGGTCTTGTTCGTCGGCAGTCTCGACCTTCGCAAGGGCGTTCCCTACCTGTTGCGGGCGGTCGAGGATTGTGGCGGACAGACGCAGTTGACGCTCGCCGGCGCTGACGGAGGAACGCTTGAGGAATTCTTCAATCGTTCAACGGCAAATGTGAAACGCGCGGGTAGAAAGAACAAAAGTGAACTGCGCGAATTGTACTGGCAAAGCGATGTCCTTGTGCTGCCGTCGCTGGTGGATTCATTCGGATTCGTCGCGCTGGAGGCGATGGCGTGCGGATTACCCGTGATTGTGACCGCGAATTGCGGCGCGCCCGTGCCGTCACCGGATTGGCGAGTGCCGGTGATGAACAGCAATGCGATTGCCAGTCGGCTCGAACATTACGCCGGTGATCGCGACGCGTTGAGTCGCGATGGATTGACGGCGTCGTCATTCGCACGGCATTTCACACCCGAACGGTATCGCGCTGGAATCAGGGAAGTGCTGGCGGAATTGCTTTAAGACCAGTTCTCTGATGCTTTCAGCGGGTGAAGATTGTGTGGAACGCTCAAGGATAGGATTGACGTCCGCCCTCACCCTTACCCTCTCCCCCAGGGAGAGGGGAAAGCTGGTGAACACTCACTGTTTGATTGAAAGTCAGTCGTAAAAATCCAGTCGCAGGTCCTCGAAGGCGACGGTGAACGTTTCTCCCTCTCCCCGGGGGAGAGGGCCGGGGTGAGGGTGGGTGTGAAGCCCGGTCGGGTTCACATTTGCAAAAACGCTCCCAAGTCCGCACTCACCGAAACGTCAGAGATCCTGAATGAAAGCGCCGATACAGGTGACACAGTTTCAGCGCCGTCCAATGCCCGGTTACGTGAGCATCGAACGGTTGTTCGACTCGGTGAGAAACGAGTTGCCCCCGGACATCGCCTGCCGCACCCATGTCTGTCCGCGATTCAGCAAGGGCGTCTGGCCGCGAATCGTCAACCTGCTGGACGCAAGGCGGCATCAATCGTCCGTCAACCACATCACCGGCGATTCCCATTATCTGGCGCTGGCGCTGGAAGGCAGGCGGACGGTGCTGACGATCCACGATTGCGCGTCGCTGGAACGGTTGCGTGGATTCAAACGCGCGGTGTTCAAACACTTTTGGTACACGCTGCCCGTGCGGCGCGCGGCGGTGGTCACGGTCGTTTCCGAAGCCACACGCCGCGAACTGCTCAGACACGTCGCGTGCGACGAGCGAAAGGTGCGCGTGGTCGCCAATTGTGTCGGCGGTGAATTCAAACCGTGTCCACGGCCTTTCAACGAAGCCGGGCCGGTCCTGTTGCAAATCGGAACGGCTGCGAACAAAAACCTTGAACGCGTCATTGAGGCCATCGCCGGATTGGTTTGCCGCCTGAACATCATCGGCTCGCTGTCCGGTTCTCAACGGGCGTTGCTGGAACGATTCCGAACCCGTTTCACAAACATTACGCAGGCCGACGGATCGCAATTGCTCGAAGCTTATCATGAATGCGACATGCTGGTGTTCGCTTCCACGTATGAAGGTTTTGGCCTGCCGATCATTGAAGCCAACGCGGTGGGGCGGCCGGTTGTGACCGGGAACATCCTTTCGATGCCGGAAGTTGCGGCAGACGCCGCGTGTCTGGTGGACCCGTTGGACGTTGCGTCAATACGCGTCGGGATTCAACGGGTCTGGAAAGATGCCCGTTATCGGGACGCACTCGTGCAGGCGGGATATGAAAATGTCCGGCGATTCGAGCCGCGAACTGTTGCCGCCCAATACGCCGCGATTTACCGGGAACTGGCTTTCGTACGCTAATGCACATCGCGCACATCCAAGGAATTTTTTCGCCGGAACACGGAGGGCCGACCCATTCGCTCGCCAATTATTGCCGCGGGCAGGTGAAGGTTGGACATCGCGTGAGTGTGTGGGCGTTGGAGGGTTATGCCCACACGTCGCCCGCGTTGCGGCTGGAGTCGCCCGTTGAATCGCACATTTTTCAGGCTGCATTTCCGACCGTGCTGGGTCGTTCGCGACAGTTGCGCGCCGCGCTGCAACAGGTCTCGTCGCCGGACGTGCTGCATCTGCACGGCGCGTGGTTGCGCGCGATGCACTACGGCGCGGAACTGGCGCGAGTCAGGCGGATTCCGTTCCTTCTCGAAGTGATGGGCATGTATGAACCCTACAGCCTGGGACAAAAATGGTTTCGCAAACGGATTGCGCGATGGTGGTTTCAGGACGCCATTCTGCGCGACGCCGCCTGTCTTCACGTCAACTCACGAATGGAAGCCGCCAATCTTCGCCAACTGGGATTTTGTTCACCGATGGCGATCATTCCCGTGGGAGTTGAAATGCCGGAGCTGGGGCAGGGCGTTCTATCCGACGCGGCGGCGCTGGATTCGCACCACATCGTAGACAGGCCGTTCGCGTTGTTCCTGTCGAGAATTCACCACAAGAAAGGTGTCGAACTGTTGTTGCGAGCGTGGGTCGGTGTGAGCCGGCGGCACCCGGACGTTTCGCTCGTCATCGCGGGCGCCGGCAATCCTGATTACGTGGCTGGATGTCGAAGGCTGGCGGAGGATTTGAAGATCGGGAAAACCTGCATCTGGACTGGCAGCGTTTCTGACACGCAAAAAAAATGGTTGCTGGCCAACGCGCGCCTGTTCGTCCTGCCGACATTTTCCGAGAACTACGGCAATGTGGTGGCCGAGGCGCTGGCGCACGCGACTCCCGTTGTCACCACAAACGCCACGCCGTGGCGTGACATCGCCGCGCGAGGCTGTGGATGGGTGATTGATCCTGACGCCGCCTCTGTTGAGAGCGCGCTGACTGAAGCTCTGGCGTTGCGCGCGTCGGAACTGCGCCGCATGGGTGTTCTGGGGCGGCGTTGGGCTGCGGAATCGTTTTCCCTGGAGCGCGTTCTGGCTGATTTGGAGGGCGTTTACAGCTGGCTGCGGGCGGGCGGCGCGAAACCCGGTTGTGTGGAATGATTGGAGACGGGAGCGTGGCCTGTTGTTTTCCGCTTTGTAGAATGGAGATTATTGCGTTTCATTTCTCATGGACCTGAGCCGGTATGACAATCGAAGTTTTGATCGCGGCGCTTCGCGTGTGAAAGAGGCGTTGTGGGTGCTTGTCCGCGCGGTCTTTTTTTTAACGCCGTTTCCGTGGCCATCGGCGTTGCGGCGGTTCTGGTTGCGTTGTTTCGGAGCAACGGTCGGTCGAGGTGTCGTCATCCGTTCACGCGTCAACGTCTGGTTGCCGTGGCGGTTGAAACTGGGCGATAACGTCTGGCTGGGTGAAGAAGTGTTCATCCTCAATCTGGCGGCGGTGGAGATCGAATCGAACGTCTGCGTCTCGCAACGCGCCTTCCTCTGCACCGGCAACCACGATTACGCATCGCCGACATTTGATCTGATCACCAAACCCATCCGGGTGGAGCAGGGGAGTTGGATTGGAGCGGCGGCGTTTGTCGGGCCGGGCGTCACGGTGGCGTCTCATGCGGTGCTGGCGGCCGGTTCAATCGCCACAAAAAACCTCGATGCGCACGGCATCTATCGCGGCAATCCGGCGGTCTTCGTGCGCAAACGCATCGTGAAAGCCTGAATGTTGATTACTCGATGGCGATGATCTGGAAGAAACGCGCGCAGCTGCTTTGCCTGTTCCTCGCGTTGATCGTGTTGATCGCCTTGTCGCCGGTGGCGGCGCTGTATTTTTCGGAGCAACTCCTGTGCGTTGAAGACTCCGAACAAAGCGGTGATGTCATGGTCGTGCTGGGCGGTGACGTGGTCGAACGTCCCGTGCGCGCCCTGGAACTGTTCGGCAGGCAGGCCGCTCCGCGCGTCATCATCACAGGCGACGGCGACTGCAACGAAGTGCGGATCACGCTCGTCGGCAAGGGCGTGCCGGAAGACGTCGTGCAACTGGAATGTGAATCGCGGAACACGTTTGAGAACGCCACGTTCACCGTTCCGATGTTGAGGGAAATGAACGCCCGTCGCGTGGTGCTCGTGACATCCTGGTTCCATTCGCGGCGTGCCCTGGGTTGTTTCCGCCGGTGCGCGCCCGACATCGAATTCATTTCGTTGCCGACCGTGAACGACAGGCCTGCAAATCGCTGGCCTGTGAAACACGACCGCAAACGGGTGCTTGCCGAGTACGTCAAACTGGGATGGTATGGGGTGCGTTACGGGGTCTCGCCCTTTTGAGCGCGGCGACGCGTGAACGCAATCCGGCGAACCATTCAACAACGATGTCCAACGTAACGAGCCAGTCACGGAACACATTTCGAGTGCCGGCCCTGGCGGCCGGCGCGCTCGCGTTGGCGTATCTATGGTTTCACCTGATCAATCAGTTGCGGATCGAATGGTCGCTCAATCCGCAGTACAACTACGGCTGGGCCGTTCCGTTCCTGTGCGTGTACTTGTTGTGGTTGCGGGTGCGGCAGGCAAGAGCCGCGCGTGGATCGCAGGACATTCGTCCGTTGTCCGGCGTGTTTCGTCCGCCGTGGTCGCGGCTGGCGCTGGCATGTTGCGCCTTGATTTACGCGCCGGCGCGGCTGGTCGAGGAAGCCAATCCTGACTGGCGGCTGGTCAGTTGGTTGCTCGCCGTCGTCGTGGTGATGGTGACGTTGCTGGTCGCAAACGAGGCCTCGCGCCATTCTCAATCGTCAATCATCAATCCCCGGATTCTCGCCTTCCCGGTCTGTTATTTTCTCGTCGCTGTGCCGTGGCCTTCAATTGTCGAACTGCCGTTGATTCAGGCGCTGACCCGGTTCAACGCGGGAACGACCGTCGAACTGTTGACACTGTTCGGAGTCCCCGCGATGCGGCATGGAAACGTCATCGAGATCGCCACCGGTGTCGTGGGCATTGACGAGGCGTGCAGCGGCATCCGGTCGTTCCAGGCGACACTGATGATTTCGCTGTTCATGGGCGAGCTATACAGACTGGGCGTTGCCCGGCGCGTGTTGTTGTGCCTGGCCGGATTCGCGTTGTCGCTGTTGTTCAATGTGGCGCGAACGACACTGCTCGTCTGGGTCGCTTCCAGCAAGGGCATTCCCGCCATCGCATCGTGGCATGATCCCGGAGGCATCACGATCCTCGTCGCCTGCTTTTGCTGCGTCTGGTGGATCGGGCATTGGTTTTCAACAACTGGCGGGGCTGCACAAACCCTGGACCAGACATCGCGTGATCCGGAGCGCAGTCGCGAGGGCGGGACGCCGTCCCAAATGTTGCAACTGCCACCAAGGTTCGCGTTCGGCCTCGCCGCGTGGGTCGCGCTGACAGAAGCAGGCGTCGAATGGTGGTATCGTTCCCACGAGAAGCGCGCTCCAACAGCGGTGCAATGGACTGTGGCATGGCCGACGAACGCGGCGAGTTTCAAGCAACTGCCGATACCGGATGTCGCCCGGCAGATTCTGCGGTTTGATTCGGGACAAAGTGTCGCATGGATGGAGTCCGACGGCACTCGATGGCAGGCGTTCTCGCTGCAATGGGAGCCCGGTCGAACGGCGCTGCATCTGGCGCGCAATCATACGCCGCAAGTCTGCCTTGCCGCCGCCGGCAAGGATGTCGTCTCCGAGTCCACGTTGAAATGGTTCCCCGCCGGCGGTCTTCGGATGCCGTTTCGCGGATACGAGATCGGGGACGCGACGGGGACGTTTTACGTGTTTTACTGTTTGTGGACCGACGCCGGGACGGAACAGGGCTTTGAGACCGCCGGATTGACCTGGGGTAGCCGCCTCGCGCCGGTGCTGGCCGGTGTGCGCAATCCCGGTCAACGCTCGTTTGAAATCGCCATCTGGGGCTTGCTGGACGCCGCGAGCGCCGAGGCTGCTGTCAAACGGAAGCTCGAAGAATTGATCGTCCCGACCGGAATCAACCGCGGCGCGCATTGAAAATTCTGTTGCTCAATCAAACGTTTCACCCGGATGTGGTGTCCACGGCGCAGCATTTGACAGATCTCGCGACGGGACTGGCCGCGCGCGGACATCAGGTGACGGTGGTCACGGGTCGCCGCGCCTACGACGACACGTCCAGACGATTCCCGAAACACGAGCTGTGGCGCGGCATCGAGATTCACCGCGTCGGCGGCACAACATTAGGCAAGTCCGCCAAATGGAGACGTGCCGTGGATTTTGCGAGCTTCATCATCACCTGCTGCTGGCGATTGTTGTTCGTCAA
>DAOLDN010000232.1:0-6193 GCA_035327385.1 Verrucomicrobiota bacterium
TGCTACGTTCGCGGTATGTTCAATGAACTCCTGATGCTGTTGGGCGGGCTGGCGCTCATCATCAAGGGCGGGGATTTCTTTGTGGCAGCGGCCATCCGGCTGGCGGAATTCCTGCGGATGCCGCGGGTGGTGATCGGTTCGACGCTGGTCAGTCTGGCGACGACCACGCCGGAACTGGTGGTGTCCATCATGGCGGGACTGCGCGGCGAGGCGGGGCTGGCGGTGGGCAACGCCGTTGGCTCGTGCATCTGCAACATCGGATTGATCGCCGGCGTGACGGCGACCATCAAGCAGGTGGAGGTTCATTTTCGCGTGTTGCGGGTGCCGTTGTTCGTGATGTTCGGCGTGGGCATCGCGTTGTTTTTGATGACGCTGGACTTGTCGTTGTCGCGGTGGCAGGGCGGGATGCTGATCGCATGTGGGCTGGTGTATTTCATTTGGGATTTCGCGCGGCATTGGAGCGACCGCAAACCGGCGGACCTGGCCGAAGCTGCGGCCATTGAGAAGGACCGGGCAACGGCGCGCTGGGCGTGGGTGGAAACCAAGCCCGGCACAATCGTTCAATTTCTGGTGGGCGCGGGCATTGTTGTCGCGGGCAGCAAGTTGCTGGTGGACGGCGCGGTGGGATTTGCGGCGCGTCTGGGTGTGCCTTCGATCATCATTGGACTGACGGTTGTGGCGGTGGGGACTTCGTTGCCGGAATTGGTGACAGCCGTGACCTCTTCCCGAAAATCGGTGAGTGATCTGGCGGTGGGCAACGTGATCGGGGCGAACATCGCCAATCTCACGCTGATTGTTGGTGCAGCGGCGGTGATTCAAACCGTGGGCATGGACCGGCTGACGCAACTGTTCAATTTTCCGGCGTTGCTGGCGGTGATGGTGGTGTTTGCGGCGATGTTGTGGACGGATCGTCGCGTGACGCGGCGGGAGGGCGTCATTCTGCTGTGTGTTTATGCGGTTTATATCGTCGCAGTCACGGTTGTCACGCTGGTGGCAGGCAGATGACCTGGGCGCTCAATCTTTCCGTTCCTGGCTGGCAACAGGCCCATTCTGCCTGGGAGCGCGGCTTTTCCACAATTCGTAGGTGAAGCCCCCGACCACCATGAGCACGCCAATGCCACCCGCATAGGGCAGCGCCCAGGCGATGCGTTTGGTGAGTTCCGCGCCAATCCACAACAGCACGGTGGCGACGAGCACCACGATGCCCCAATAGATGATTCGATTGTTTGGCATAAGGTTGACGACCCGTTGGCCGATGAGTCCGAAAGTTATCGCACTGGACTGATCTGGCAAGCGGGGGGTGGAGGAGTTGCGCGACAAATCCGAAATCCACTGTGAATGGGAGTCGCGGTTCAAAGGCTCAGGTCTGCGGTGCGCCCGCCCGCACCGTCGCCATCGCCAGCTGCGGCGGGGGGCAGGCCTTGGGCCGGAGCGCAGGTTATTCGTTGATGCCGCCGCGGGGATAACTTTGTCTGGAGTTGAACCACGAGAGCGGACGGGTGAGGCGGGTCAACTGTTGCTGAATTTGAATGCGATGGTCGCGTTCAGCTTGTGATTCGGACAACATGCGTTTTATGCAGTCGAGGAGTTCTGTCATGTCAATCGGCTTCTCGAGGAGCGTTCCGGCGACGGGTCTGGTGGCCCAGCTCAATTGCGGGCTTTTGCCCGTGATGATGATCACGGCTTGATGCGGGTTTTTCAGGAATAATCGGGTCAGGGTGTCCCAACCGTTTTGAACCGGCATGTTCATGTCCATGAGGACGAGGTCGGTGTATTCGGGATCGTAATGGGCGAGCGCTTGCTGGCCGTTTTCCGCCAGCCGCACGTCGTAGCCTTCGCTGCGCAGGACCTTGGCGAGGGACTCGCGGATGTTGTGTTCGTCGTCCACGATGAGTACCCGCGCGGGCTTGGGCGCGACCGGGGTTGATTTCAGCGCCCGGTGCGTTTCACGGCCCGGTTGCCTCGCGGAATTGGCTGCCGCCAGCCCATCCGGGTGGACATTGAAGTCCTGGGCGCTTTCGGGTGCCAACCGGGGTCGCGGTGTGCTCAATTCTGCCGAGGGTTTGTTGTTGATCTGGATGTCGCCGAACGACAGGGCGCTGAAATCATGCACGGTGATGTGAAATTGGGTCGCTTTCATTTTACTTTCTCCGGGTCTGGCTTGTTTGAAACTACTTTAGCCAGACACATGCCAGATGGAGTGGAGGAGAGGTTTCGCTCGGGAACAACAACTTGCGGAGGAAGGAAGTTGCGGAAGCGGGTTGCGGGTGGATTCCGAGTAGCCACACGCGCTCAGTGGGAGGTCATTTGGGAAGCACCAAGCACCAAGTTCCAAGCTCCAGAGAACATCCAAACTTCAAGCTTCAATGATCGCGCCGCCTGCTGTCGTCAGCCATCGGAGTTACTTTCGACCCCGCATCTTCAAGCGCGGATTTGAAGTTTGGTCCTTGAAACTTCTCTGGTGCCTGGAGCTTGGTGCTGGAACTGGCGGGTGATTGTACCGACTTCAACTGATTGCTACTCCGATTCCGGGCGCAGCCCGAACCGGTGCAGTTTCTCGCGCATCGTGGTGCGGGTCACGCCGAGCCAGCGCGCGGCTTTGGCTTGATTGCCCTGGGCCAATTGAATCGCGCGGGTGAACAATTCGCGTTCCATGTCTTCATACATGCGGGCGTGGACGCCTTCGAGTTCTCCCGACTGCGCCCGGAACAGCAGGTCGTCGAAATAAGCTGCGATGGTCTGATCCGGCCCCACGGCGGGCCGGCGGTTGCGGGCGGAAGCCTGGTGAACGTGATCCAGCGCGACGGGATAGCCGCGCGCCAGCAGCAAGGATTGGCGGACGACATTCTCCAGTTCGCGCACGTTGCCGGGCCAGGCCTGATTTTGGAGAAACGCAACGGCCTCGGGTTGGATCGCGGGCGAGTTCAGGCCCAGTTCCGCGGCCGAGCGTTGGAGAAAGTATTTCACCAGGTCGGGGATGTCTTCGGCGCGTTGCTGCAACGGCGGCACGGTGATGGTGACGCCGCTCAAGCGGTAGAACAAATCTTCGCGGAACTGCTGCTCGCGCATGGCGCTTTCGAGATCGCGATGCGTGGCGGCGAGCACGCGCACGTCCACGGGAATTTTTTCGTCACCCCCGACGCGCTGAACGTATTTCTCCTGGAGCACGCGCAACAGTTTGACCTGCGTGCCGGGCGACATGTCGCCGATCTCGTCGAGGAAAATGGTGCCGCGACTGGCCTGCTCGAAGCGCCCCACGCGGCGGGTGTGCGCGCCGGTGAATGAGCCGCGTTCGTGGCCGAAGAGTTCGCTTTCCAGGAGCGTTTCTGGAATCGCGGCGCAGTGAACGGCAATGAACGGCTGCTCGGCGCGCGTGCTGTGCTGGTAGAGGGCGCGGGCGACGAGTTCCTTGCCGGTGCCGGTATCGCCGCGAATGAGTACGGTGACGGCGGTGGCGGCGACGCGCCCGATTTCCTTGTAGATGGCCTGCATGGCGCGGCTGTTGCCGATGATGGCGGTTTGGGTGGATTGCGCGGTGCCGACTTCGATGGGGTCGGACATGAGGCGGTTGCAGGCCGCGGCTTTGGCGACCAGATCCAGCAGTTCGGTCATGTCGAAGGGTTTGAGCAGGTAGTCGAACGCGCCCAGTTTGGTCGCTTCGATGGCGGTATCCGTCGTGCCAAAGGCCGTCATCAGAATGATGGGCAGCTTGGGTTTGGCGGAGTGAAGTTGCCCGATCAATTCCAGGCCGGACAAGCCCGGCATTTTCAGGTCGGTGATCACCACGTCAAAGTTTTCCGATTTGGCGAGGGTCAAACCGTCGTCGCCGCGCGACGCAGTAGCGACGGCGTAGCCCTCGGACTCCAATTCTTTTTTCAATCCGCCGACGATGCTGGCGTCGTCTTCGATCAACAGGATTCCCGGTTTAGGTTTCATGCGTTTGGTTTTCCGCGCGCGGCAACACGATGCCGAAAGTGGTGCCGGGCCCGGCCTGGGTGTGACACTGGAGCAAGCCGCCGTGTTTCTCCACAATGCTCGCCGCGATGGCCAGGCCCAATCCGGTGCCGCTCTCCTTGGTGGTGAAGAACGGATCAAAGATGCGTTGCTGGACTTCGGGTGGAATTCCTTTTCCCGTGTCCACCACTTCGAGAATCACCACGGGGCCGGCGCGACCGGCGAGCCGCGCGGTGGCGGCCCGGGCGCGCAAGGTGATGCGGCCCGCACCTTCGATGCTGTCCGCCGCATTTTGCACGAGGTTGATCAGGACCTGCTCCAGTTGCTGCGTGTCCACGCGCACCCACAAGTCCGGGGGCGGTTCGACGTGAAATTGGATGGCGGATTCTTGCCATTGCGCGCCGAGCAGGGTTTGAACGCGGCTAAACAGGCTTTCCACGTGAACCGTGACGAGGCTTGGCGCGGAAGGACGGGCGAAATCGAGGAAATCCCGGACGATGCGGTCGAGCCGACGAATCTCTTCGTCAATGACCGTGACGTCTTCGTGTTCGGAGGAGCCGGCGGCAAGGGTTTTCTTGAGGCCGTGAACGCGGACGTTGATGGCGGTGAGTGGATTGCGGATTTCATGAGCCACACCCGCCGCGAGCGTGCCGAGGGAGGCCAGCTTTTCATGCCGTTCGAGCAAGGTGTGACTTTGAATCACTTGGGCGCGGAGCGGCGCAATGCGGGCGCGGTAAATCAGGCGCGTGGCCGTGAAGCCCAAACCAACCACCAGCCCGACGGAGGCGACCAACAGCCATTGCAGGGTGGCCACGGAGCGGTACGATTGCTCGACGAATTGGTTCAAGGCCGTGCGCTCGGCGGTGCGCAATTTGGCACACAACGCCAGGATCGGCGCCGAATGATCCTCCAATCGCTCGAACAGTGGACGGGCAGCCGTTGGGTCGGCTGAAATTGTCTCCTCAAACAAGCTGCGCGTGAGCGCAAGATAATCCCCATACGCCGCCACAATCTCGTGGAGCAAGTCCGCTTCAGCCTCGGTCGTGACGTGGGCTTCTTGCGCTGCGAGCCAGAGCGTGAGTTCCTCGCTTTCGGTTTCAAACGTGGTGCGGGCCGCCGGGTTCTTGCGCAATTCGAAACGCAGCACGGCTTCATTCATCTCAGCGATGGTCACCTCGATGTGTTCCGCCAGATGGAAACTTTGCGTTTGCACCGTGCCAAAGTTTTGCCTCAACCGGACGAGTTCCTGCCATGCGGCATGACCCGCCCACACCACGAGTGCCGCCAAAAAAAGGACTGCGGCGGCAAATCCATAAAGTTGCAGCTTCACATTCATCAGGTGAGCAGTAAGCGGTCACCGCTGGATTCCAACCCGCCACATGGATTTGCGGCGACTCCCATCGCGCAAGTCCTAACCACCTCCAATTCAGGTGGGAGGCCGGTCCGACTCCGGATGGCACGGGCCCAGCTAAAGAAAAAAACATCCGTCCGCTGCATGGAATCAACATGGGGCAAGCCAGGTGCCAACGCGATTAAAATGGAACCGAATTTGATTTTAGCCAGTGCCCCGTGTCGCACCGAGCCAGACCGTAGGGAACTGCACTTCCTGAACCGGCCAAGAGCCGCCGCCGACTGCGAACGTTTGCAGTGATTGGGAGGAACCAGACGGGGCCGAGGCCGACGGAACGGTCAAGGTCTGCGTTCGGCGGGGCACTGGCTTTCGGAAAACTGCGAGGCCGGATCGTGGCAGAAAAAACAATAAAGAGTGAGCCTATGAAAAAGCACAACACGAAACACAAACCGTTGGGCCGGTCCCCGGCCCAACGCATTCGCATCGAATTCACGCATCAGTCCGCCGCGCGCGTCATGATCGCGGGAAGTTTCAACGACTGGCGTCCCGAGGCAACGCCGATGATTCCAATGGGCGAAGGGCAGTGGGCCAAGGAGTTGGTGCTGCCCCCCGGCCAATATGAATACTGTGTGGTGGTGGACGGGAATTATTTGCCCGACCCGAAAGCCCCGCAAACCGCCCCCAATCCGTTTGGCGGCCTGAATTCCGTCTTGCGGGTGGAACCTCTCCGGCCCGCCCGCTGAAAAGCCAGAGGTGACGCGACGCGACATGAGCAAACGAATCCTGGTGGCGGATGACGATGCGCAAATCCGGGCCGCCTTGCGCAAGGCCCTGCAGGCCGAGGGACACGAGGTGGTGCTGGCCGCTGACGGTCAGGAAGGGATTGCC
>DAOLDN010000233.1:0-6173 GCA_035327385.1 Verrucomicrobiota bacterium
TGCCGCTCATTATTTTCGCACTGCTGGTGGGCGCGGCGGGCACATCGCTCGCCGGCGACAAAAGCAGACGTTTTCAAGATTGCCTGGGGCTGCTTGCCGAACTGATGACCCGCATCGTTCACTATGCCCTGCTCCTGGCACCGTACGCCGTCGCCGCCCTGTTGATGAGCGTGGTGGCCAAACTCGGACTCGACTACTTGAAGGCGCTGGCGTTGTTCACCGGCGCAGTCCTCGCCGCAATGGCCATCCAACTGTTCGGAACCTTGACGCTGTTGCTGAAGTGTTTTTCACGGCGTCGCCCTGCGGACTTTTTCCGTGCGGTGCGCACCGTCCTGGTCACGGCATTTTCCACCAGCTCCAGCAGCGCGACGCTGCCAACCAGCATCCAGGTCACACGCGAACAACTCCGCGTCAGTCCCGGCACCGCCGGATTCGTGCTGCCATTGGGCGCGACGCTCAACATGAGTGGAACGGCATTGTTTGAAGGCTGCGTCGTGTTGTTTGTCGCACAGGTTTATGGAGTGGACCTGACTTTGGGGATGCAGATTCAACTGGTGTTGCTCGCCGTGTTGTCCGCGGTGGCAGTAGCGGGAATTCCCGGAGGTTCGCTGCCGTTGATCATGGGTTTGCTCGTCACGTTCGGCCTGCCTGCGGAGGGAATCGCCTTGGTCCTCGGCGTGGACCGTCTGCTGGATATGGCGCGAACTGTCGTCAACGTGGCAGCCGACGTTGCCACGGCCTGCATCGTGGACGAGGCGATGAACCCACAATGGATCCAGACACCGGATAGCGCCGCATGACTGCGACTGGAACAATGCCGCCGCTGACGGCTTCCACGCTTTATCTGGTGGCCACACCGATAGGCAATCTGGAGGACATCACGCTTCGCGCACTGCGGGTGTTACGGGAGTGTGACGTCGTCGCCGCTGAAGACACGCGACGCACGGGCCAGTTGCTGAAACACTTTGGCATCACCAAGCCGCTCCTGAGCTATTTTCAGTTCAACGAAGCAAAACGCAGCGAGGAAATCATCGAACGGCTGAAGCGTGGCGAGAAAGTCGCATTGGTCACCGACGCTGGAAGTCCCGGCATCAGCGACCCCGGCGAACGCGTCGTGCGCGCGGCGGTGGCGGCCGGCCTTCGTGTGGAATCCGTTCCCGGAGCGTGCGCGCTCATCGCGGCACTGACGGCCGGCGGTCTGCCGACGGACGAATTTCATTTTGTGGGATTTTTGCCGCACAAATCCGGTCAGCGGCGAAATAAACTCGAATCACTCAAATCCGTTCAAGGCACGCTCGTTCTTTACGAATCTCCATATCGCATCGAGAAACTGCTTGGCGAACTGGCGGAGGTATTCCCGGAACACAACGTTGTGCTCGCGCGTGAGCTGACGAAGAAATTCGAGGAGTTTCTGCGCGGCAAACCTGCGGAATTGTTGGAGTTGACAAAGACACGTTCCCTCAAAGGCGAATTTGTTGTCATGGTAGCCCCTGCCAGACAGTCATGAACCACAATCCAACAGCGTGGATCACTGGTGCAGCCGGACTCATCGGGAACTGTCTTGTGCAAACCGCCGCAGCGCATGCGCCGGGCTGGCGCGTTATCGCTCTGACGCGCGCGGAACTCGATCTGCTCGATTTCGATGCGGTGCGCCGCGCATTTCACGAGCGACAGCCGTCACTTGTCATCCATTGCGCGGCGATGACCAGAACGCCGCAATGCCAGACGCAGCCAGACGAAGCGCGCCGCAGCAACGTTGATGTCACGGCATTACTTGCTGAACTGGCGGCAAACATCCCGTTCTTCTTCTTTTCCACCGATCTTGTGTTCGACGGGCAGAAAGGGAACTACGCCGAAACTGACCCTGTGAACCCAATCAGCGTTTATGCCCAGACAAAGGTTGAAGCCGAACGCATTGTTCTTTGCAATCCGCGTCACACCGTGGTGCGTGCAGGACTGAACGCAGGCGTTTCAATCACCGGCGACCGCGCGTTCAACGAGCAGATGCGCATCGCATGGGAAAACGGCAGGACGTTGGATCTGTTCACGGACGAATTTCGCTGTCCCATTCCCGCTCCCGTCACCGCTCGCGCCGTCTGGGAGCTTGCCCGGAAGGGCGCGACAGGATTGTTCCACGTCTGCGGCAGCGAACGATTGTCACGGTTCGAGATTGGAAAATTGCTGGCGGCGCGCTGGCCCCAGTTGAATCCGAAGATTGTACCAGCATCTGCAAAAGGCTATCAGGGCGCGGCGCGTTGCCCGGATGTCTCGATGAATTGTGCTAAAGCCCAACGCCTGCTGTCCTTTCCCCTGCCCCGCTTTAGCGACTGGCTGGCAGCGCACCCTTCAGAGAGAATTTGAACAAGACCGTTTAGAGCTCCGAATTGGTCTGCATATCTGGAGGGAGGTTTAAGAACCCGCCTATTTCCCAGCCGCCGGAGCCGCAGACGACTGTGCTTTGCCACGATTTGCAAAGGCCTTGTGCAGCTTGGCCCATTCGAGAGTGCCGACGTATGCCTCCACCTTTACCTTGTGTCGCTTGTAGATGTTGACGATTTCGCGGTCGGAGTCGGTAAGCATCGCATCTTCCCGCGCAATCAACATTCGATCGTAAATGACTTTCTTCTGCTCGTCGGTCAGGTCGGGAACGATTTCCAGGTAGGCGTTGTAGGTGCGCGTCATTCCCGGACTGCGGCTCCAGGTCTCCTTGATGGCGTCAATCTGTTCCTGCGTGAGTTCGGTCGCCAGTTTGTCGAGAAACGCTTTGTAGGCGGGTTTGAGCGAGGCATACACGTCGTCAATCTTGTGCGCGATGACCTCGCCGGGATATTCGTCCTTCGGCACGACAGCACGGGCTTTGCTCCATTCGGACCAGAGTTCCGTCAGCTTGGGGTCGTTTTCCTTGTGCCAGTTCCACATCGTGACGAACCACTCGCCGATGATGCCTTTCACTCGCGCGGCCTTGTCGGCGTCACTGAGTTTGAGAGCATCGAGCAGGCGTCCCGCTTTACCGTCAATTCGTTTCTGAGTGGCCTCGTCAATGGCGACTGCTGGTCTCACGGCGTCGCCATCAACAGCGTGCAGTTGGCCAGACGCAAAGGCAGCCAGCGCGAAAGTGGAAATGACAGTGATCAAACGAGTTTGGTTCATGGAATGGTTTTCAAGGGTTCAGCGTTTGTAATAGCAGACGTAGGCAACGTCCCCGGAGGTTTCAACTTCGAACTTCACATTTGGCGGCACGATGAAATGCTGGCCCTTGCCGTAGCATTTCCAATCGCCGCCCGGAAGTTTGGCCTTGAGCGTGCCCAGCACCATGTGCATGTGCTCCTCGCAGTCCGTGCCAAAACTGTATTTGCCCGGCTCGATGACGCCGATGGTGGCCGGACCATCGGTCGTGCCGATGGCGAGGCTTTGAACTTTGCCGTCAAAATAGGAATTGTGCTTCATTCGCCGCCTTTAATGCCGGTTTTTGGAGCAACTGACAATTAGAAACCGGAAAGCGCAGAATTCTTTCAACAGCAAAGAACATGGAGAACGCGAAATGTTCCGGTTGGGTGCGCCTGTCCATACACTCGTTGCGCTCGAATGTTTCCAGCCGGAGATGCCTGTCTCACCTGACGATTCAATTGGCATCCGGTGAAGTCTGTCGCAGGCGCGCAAGATCCTGAATTGCCGCCGGGTCCTCCGGACCACCAGAGCCGAAGGCGGTCGTCGTAGGACGCCGGCTGTTCCATTTCCAGTATTCCGAGTGTCCGTCGGCAAAGGCGAGAACTGTGCCGTTTTGATGCTGCCATCCCGGAACGTTGTACCAATTGCCGGCGTTTGTGGTGTAAAGAAAATGACCGTCGTCTATGCTCAACTCATCCTCATCAATAAACGTGAGCGTCTTGGAAGTGTTTCGGATCCGGCTTTTCTCCCTGATCACGTTGATGCCCCAGTTTTCAGTATTCTCCTTGGGCCCGCCCAAAAAACAACTCAGGGAAAAACTGCGAAGCTTGGGGATTGTCGTTCCTCGAACAACACCGCGATCCGCCGGGCAGCGATAGACTTGAACACTTTTGACGTAAGGGAAAAGCTTGCCGCTCGTGATCGTGCCCTCGTTTGAATCCATGATGCAGTTGCCCACCACCCACGAATTGGAAGGGCTCTGGGCAACAAGCGGACCCGCATATTCCCAGTCATTTGGAACAACCTTGTCGTTGAAGTCGCCTGCGTACATTTCCCACGCCAGTCCAAGCTGCTTCTGATTGTTAAGGCATGCAACCCGGTGTGCCCGTTCTTTTGCCTTGGATATCGCCGGCAGCAACAGCGCGGCGAGGATGGCAATGATGGCAATGACCACCAACAGTTCGATCAACGTGAACGCCCGTGTTTGTCTCATATTTCCCCAGGTTGACTGTTTCGTTTCGGCGGCTCGACCGACCACCGCCGTCGGTGCAGAAGTCAGCGCGCCTTGCTGACGCGCTCCAATGCGACACGGATTCTTTGTTTGATTTGTGGAGAAATGGACTGCGAACCGGCCATCATTTTCAGGGTCATGTCCTGATTTACGATCTGGTTTACAATCATTCCGAGGACTGGATCAAACCAGATGTCACCAGAGGTGGTTCCCTTTTCCATTGTGATGGTGGTGCCCGGCGACGGCGCGCCGGACGCGGATGACATCTTTCCCTCGACCCTGATCAGCGCGCATTTGTAATCACCGTACTGATTCCAGTTCTTGAAGGTAGATTTCATGTCCACGTTCATTCTGCCGATCCCGCTGTCCATCTCCCGCTCGTCCGACCAGCTTTCGCCGACCTTCACAATTCTGTTCGGCATGGCCTCTCCAAAAGCGCCATACTGCTTCAGGGTTTCTTCGCTGAACATCTGGCCGAACATCGCGTGTGTCTGAGATTTCCGGTTGAAACCGATCCGCGTCATCAGTTCGGAAACACCTTCCACTTTTTCCACTTTGCCGCTGGCATCAATCACGTAAAGCAGCCGTGCGCCAACCATTTTGCGAAGCAACGGAACAATCGGGTTGCCGGCATCCCCGCTCTCCGACCGGGCGGAATCAAAATTCATCACCTGCTGCCCTTCCTGACTGACGGTCATGGTCAATCCTTTGAATTGAAGTTCGAGCTGCCGTCCGCCGTTCGCCAGTTCCTTGACAGCCGACATGTCGAAATCCTGGGTCATTTTTACCGCCTGTTGGATGGGCTCAGGCTGATTGGGAACCTTCGTTTCAGAAGTCTGGTCCAGTTCCATTCGCATCGAATAGGTCGTGCCGATCGGCCATTTGACCTTCAACTCCGCCGGGTCATCGGATTTTGAAACGCGCCCGGCAACCGTGTCTCCAGCCCCGGAGCTGGCGTTGGATTCCTCTCGTTTCGAGCACCCGACCAGCAGTGCAAAGATGGTTGCGACACAAAGTGAAGAAATGACGGTGGTTTTTTTCATAATTTGTTATCTGATTCTGATCCGACTACGGCTCACACACTTCATCCGAAGCGCAACGAGATTTGCAGCAATGTACCCGATGATGCTTCTACCGGGAGAATCCCATGATTGCCATCTGACGCAATCATTACAAGTTATGACGCTGCGAATCGCGATTTTGTTTCAAATAATTCCCTGCACGCATTTTACCATTCATCGGACAAGGATTGTCTGGCTACCAATTTGAGCCACAATCATCAGGCCAGAGGCAACGCGAAGCGCAGTCGCTCATCGTCACAGATGACACCTCACATGGATTTGAAGCTCGCACGATTTGAACAATGCCAGTCCTCGCAAAAACGGGATATGATAATTTGCCGCGAAAATTATAACTGTGATCCAGCGCATGGACTATTCGATGAAGATCCCAATGCCCTATGCGTTATGAAGCGCTCAAACAGCCGCACAAACGGAACAGTTTATTTTTCACGAGCGCTTTGCTAACCAGTGTTTGTGCTCACGCAACACGCAACACGCAACACGCCCCGCTATCGCGGTCGCATTGCGCCGTCGCCGACAGGTTATCTGCACCTGGGCCACGCGCGGACGTTCTGGACCGCACAGGAACGTGCCAGGGCGAACGGCGGCGTCCTGGTATTCCGTAATGAGGATCTGGACTTTGCCCGCTGCAAACCGGAATTCGTGACCGCAATGTATGAGGACTTACACTGGTTTGGTTTCGAGTGGCAGGA
>DAOLDN010000234.1:0-6124 GCA_035327385.1 Verrucomicrobiota bacterium
GGTGAAACTGACGATGCAGGTCGCCCCGCTGCGAACGCAGAACTCTTACGACCTGTTCCGCGTGATGACACCGGCACGACCGGAAATCATCGTCCAAGGCAGCAATGACGGCGTGACGTGGCTGCCGTATGAATTCAAGTACAAGGCGGGCCGGCTGGACAGGAGGCCGGGCTTTGTCGAGCCGCATCAGCCGCGTCTGGACTGGCAGATGTGGTTTGAGGCGTTGCGACCTTTGGGCAGTGGTGTCAGTCCGTGGTTCGGAGGGTTTTGCATCCGTTTGTTGCAGGGGTCGCCCGAAGTGCTCGCATTGCTGGAATCAAATCCGTTCCCGGACAACCCTCCGAAATACATCCGCGCTGTCGTGTATGAATATCACTTCACGGACGCAACCGAACGCGCGCAGTCGGGCAATTGGTGGCGTCGTGAATTGAAGGGCGTGTATCTTCCGCCAGCTTCATTGAGAACCCAGCCTTGACGGTGTTTTGTTTGTTCGGGCGTGAACGCGCGTCAACCCGTCAGGATACGGCGCGCGGAATCCTTGATGGCCGCGACCAATTCGCGAGGTTTGACTACTGTGGCATCGGCACCCCAACTGAGAATCCAGCGTTCGATCTCGACGAGGCTGGACAGCTTCAATGTCAACTCCACTCCCCCGCCCTTCAAACCGCGGAGTTGCTGTGATTCGTGCCATTTCTTTTCGCGGATGTAATCGGCGACTCGTGCGCTGAACCGGATGACCACGTCATATTGGCCGCTGCCGGAATGAACTCCGAAACTGTCGCGGAGACGTTTTTCGAGTGAAAAGTGTTCGGGTCGGGGAAATGATTTCCCGGTCTGACGCACCGATTGAACACGGCCCGGAACGAACGTGCGGATGTCCTTTCGCGCATGGTCCCAGGCGAAGAGGTACCATTCACCGTTGATGTTGGCCAAGTGATAGGGGTCAACGAGACGCGCTTCCGTTTGGGTGCTGCCGGCTTTGCGATAGGTCAGTTCGATCTGTCTTCGCGAGGCTGTGGCCTTGGAAATGGCGTCAAAAATCTCCAGATTCACAACCGGCTCGGCGCGCGTGCGGAAGGAGATGGCGTTCTCAATGTCCGATAGGTTCAGGGAGATGGTGTCGGGCAGCGATTGTTCGATCTTGCGGATGGCGCTAAGGAGCGGTTTCTCGAACTGCGTGCCGCGGTATTGTTCGAGGGCTTTTTCCGCGATGACAAGCGCGACCAGTTCGCCCTCGGTGATTTGAAGCGTTGGAAAGCCGCTGACTTCCTCCGTGTAATGGTAGCCGAAACGCGCACCGTCGTACTCGATGGGCAGGTTCATCCGGTCGCGCATGAATTCGATGTCACGATGGATGGACTTGGTGCTGACCTCGAGTTCGCGGGCCAGTTTTGTGGCGTTGGGATAAGCGCCGGATTGGAGGGCTTGGTGGATGCGGAGCATTCGCTCCAGCGGAGGTCGGGATTGAGGCAGGCGACCAGCGCCGGTCGCGGCTTCAGTTCGGCGTGTATCGTGTGATTTGCTCAACAGGACGTTTCCAGTCGTCAATTATCGGCGCTCCGTCAAGTCTATTGCTGTCGTCGCCGTAAAGACAGACAACCCGCCGAAAACCGTGTGAACCTAGAACTGATCGCCATCCTTGAACAATCTGCTTCATGTCCCGAGGATCATAGTTCCAGCCGACCAGGACGACGGCCATGTTGTGGCGGACGGACAGGTCTTGAAACGCCTTGTTCAAGTCGCCCACTCCGAGCGGACGGCGAAAGCCGTCCTCGCGATAATCCGGACGGACGATGAAGAAAATGTCCCACCGATGAAACAAAATCACCACGTCTGCCGAAGTTCCTTCATGGAATTTGGCGGCGTTGGGCGCGCGCTCCGGGGGCGTGTAACATCCGCAGACTGACAGGCAAACACCAGACACCAACAGCGCGTTCCGGATAAGAGCCTTCGATGACGTCATTGAACCGGAAGCCAAAAAACCGGAATGACCCGACCTTGTCGAGGAGAATCAGCGACAACGATTCCTATCTCTGAGACTGTCGCGTTGCCCCATCAGACCTGTTGGATGTTCAGAACGCGGGCGGCTTCAATGAGGAGCCGGTCACAGACCGGCGGTCCGCTGTGGAGTGGCCGAACGCGTCCAATCGTACAGAACCGGCAGCCCATTGAGTTTACCGGTCTCGTAGTCTCGCAGACAGAGGACCCGACGGAAACCCTGGTCGCTGAGGATGTCTTTCCATTTCACGGCATTGGCTGCGATGTCGCGTGGATCATAGTTCCATCCCATCAGCACCACGGCGGTGTCACGGCGCACGTCGAGTTCGTCGAACGCTTTGTCCAAACCTTCGGCCGGGACAAACCGCATAAAGCCGTTCTCCCGATACTCCGGCTGAACGATGCAAATGTTGTCCCACTGCAAGAAGCGGATGGCGACATTGACCGTCTCGGCCTCCTTGAAACGTGGATAGTTGTCTCTGGCATGGGACGGGTTGTAACAACCTGATACACTGATGCAAACGGCCAGCAGCAACGCGGTGTAGGCCGCAAATCGTAACTTGTTCATATTAAGATGGTCCTGTGTTTGTTCGACAGACCTTGTGGCTGTCTCCACAAACGTAGCGGATTCCATGCCGTGAACGCCGCGCGACGACACGGGTGAATGTCGGAGCCGGAATGAAAAACACGCGAACGGTGCAGGCCGTTCGCGTGTAAGAATTGCACCTACGACTGTGAAATCAAACTCTACGATCCCTTTTCGAGCTTCGTCAGCAATTCCTCGTTCGTCTTGTGCTTTTTGAGCGCGCCGACGAGGGTTTCCATTGCCTCAATGGGATTCAAGTCCACCATCATGCGACGGAGCTTTCGGACAGCTTCGATCTGCTTGGGAGGAAACAGTTTTTCCTCCTTACGCGTGCCGCTCTTGGGAATGTCAATTGCCGGGAAAAGTCGCCGGTCGGAAAGTTTGCGGTCCAGCACCAGCTCCATGTTGCCCGTTCCCTTGAACTCCTGGAAAATCAGTTCATCCATGCGCGACCCGGTGTCAATGAGCGCGGTGGCCAGAATCGTCAACGACCCACCGTGCTCGATCTTGCGGGCCGAGGCAAACATCTTGCGAGGAATCTCGAGGGCGCGAGCGTCCACACCGCCGGTCATTGTGCGACCACTGCCCCCGTGAACGCTGTTGTAGGCGCGCGCGATGCGCGTCAGCGAGTCCATCAACACAAAGACATCTTTGCCGGACTCCACCATGCGGCGGCAGCGCTCGATCATGAACCGCGAGAGGCGGACGTGCGTTTCCAGGTCCTGATCATTGGAGGAGGCAACCACCTCCGCCTTCACTGAACGTTGAAAATCGGTCACCTCTTCGGGACGTTCGTCAATGAGCAACACCAGCACATGTACGTCGGGATGATTGGCCGTAACTGAATTGGCGATCTGCTTGAGAATCGTCGTTTTTCCAGTGCGCGGCGGCGCGACAATCAATCCGCGCGTGCCCTTGCCAATGGGCGTGACGAGGTCAATCACACGCGTCTCGATCAAGTCGGGGCTGGTTTCGAGATTGTATTTTTCGACCGGATCAATGCTCGTGAGATTCTCGAAGCGCACCGCCTTGGTGTAATCTTCGAAGGCCATGTCGTTGACCTTGTCCACGGCCTTGAGCTGGGGGCTCGTGCCGCGGTGCGGCGGCTGCGTCGGTCCGGCCACCAGACTGCCCTCGCGCAGGAAACTGCGTTTGATGGTGTCCGGCGTCACGAATATGTCCGTGGGCTTGGGATGAAAATGGTTGGCGGCGGTGCGTAGGAATCCGAAACCCTTCTCGGAGATTTCCAGATAACCGGAACCGTAATCCGTCGCGTTATTGTTGTTGTTCGCGCTGCTCATATTGATCTGTGTGTCGAAGGCTCGAAATGAATCCCTTAAAAGCCGATTGGAACTTTGAACGTTGGGAAGCAACCGCCCCGCGCTCACTGCGGCAAGCTACAAGGGGGCGGAACTACCAGACCTTCGATCAACTCCTAATTACGATTTATCCCTCTCCGGCGCAACAAGTATTTTTGCCTGTTTTGCCGCAGCCTCGTGTTGACTGACAAATTGCAGGATTCAAATCGGGCGTCCGTGGAGCAAGGTTGCGACCGAGCCTGATCAACCACCGACAGCGGCGCGTGCCTCCGCCGCCAATGGCGTGCTGAGATAACGCTCACCCGTCGAACAGGCCACGGTGACGATCATCTTGCCCTTGTTCTCCGGCCGTTTGGCGACTTCCAAGGCCGCCACCACGTTGGCACCGGTGGAAATGCCCACAAGCATCCCCTCCTCTTTCGCCAGACGGCGGGCCATGGCGAACGCGTCGTCATTGGAAACCTGAACGCACTCGACGATCTGCGGGTTGCCTGCGGAATCCTTGAGATGCAGGTTCTTTGGAACGAACCCCGCTCCAGTGCCCTGAATCTTGTGCGGTCCGGGTTTCAACGGCTGCCCCGCCAATGTCTGCGAGATGACAGGAGAATCCTTCGGCTCGACGGCGATTGCGGCGAACGACGCTTTGCGGGGTTTGATAACCTCGTAACAGCCGGTGATCGTCCCGCCGGTTCCCACGGCTGCCACAAGGATATCCACCTTGCCGTCGGTGTCTGCCCAGATTTCCTCGGCTGTGGTTTTTTTGTGAACATCGGGATTGGCCGGGTTCTCGAACTGCTGGGGAATCCATGCGTTGGGCGTTTCCTTGGCCAGTTGCTCGGCCTTGGCGATGGCGCCTTTCATGCCCTCGGTGCCCGGTGTCAAAACCAGTTTCGCTCCCAGCATCGCCAGCAACGTGCGCCGCTCCAGCGACATCGTTTCAGGCATGGTGAGGATCAGTTGATAACCCTTGGCCGCCGCCACGAACGCCAGGGCGATGCCCGTGTTGCCGCTCGTGGGTTCGATGATGACCGTGTCCTTCTTGAGAATGCCACGCCTCTCAGCGTCCTCGATCATGGACATGCCGATGCGGTCCTTGACGCTGCCCAGAGGATTGAAAAATTCGCACTTTAGCAGAATGGTCGCGTCCAGGCCTTGCGTAACCTTGTTCAGTTTGACGAGCGGCGTTTTGCCGACGGTTTCGACGATGTTGTTATAGATGCGTCCCATAGCGTTGCAGGTTGAGTGATTTACGATGAAAGATGTTGATTGAAATAGTGGCCAAATGAGTTTTAAGCGCAAGCGGTTTTTGCCGTTAATTCATCCGCTCGAAATGCGCGCGGGTTGGAACGCTTGACGGCTCGTGGCAGGTTCATGCAGTTTGCACCCTCGAATGGGCCGTTCACCTCTCCAATTCATCGGGCATGCAAGAGACTGGATCACTGTCGTCTCAACGCTGCTGGTTTTCGGACTGCCGTTCAGCGGGCTGAATGTCGCTCTGAGCCAGCAAACTGCGGACGCCGACAAGCAGGCGAAAATTGATTCCATGCGCAAGGAACTCGACGACGCGGTGGCGCGGGTCAAAGCCATCGTCAATCAAACCCCGCCGGCCGTGAAGATCACGCCCGGCATGAAGGTGGCAACATCGCAAGGCGGGTGGTTTCACGAAGGCGCAACGAAGCCGCATTACCTGACGGTGGATGTTCGTCAAACCCAGGAATTGCCCTACGCGAATCGTGGTTACATTACCTCCGACCTGAATCCCGGCATCGCCTTCATCGGCTCGCAACTGGAGTTCAACTCCATGACCAAATACTTCTACACCGACCGCACGTTGCCGAAGAAGAAACTCACCGAGGCGCAGATGCTGGAAATCAACCGGCTCTATCGCATCATCGGCGACCTCGAATTGAAACTGGGCGTGCTGGAACGACCTCCGCCTGAGAAGGTGAACACGCTGGAAGCAGAACAGGAACAGCCGGCCTTCGTTCTCGTTCCACCGCCCAGGGAGAACTACACGAAGGCGGCCATCGGTGTCGCCATCGTGCTGGTGCTTTACGTCCTCTACCGGATGTTGCGGAAACTGCGCGCTTAGTTCGGCGCGATGAGTTTCTGGAATTCCGGCGTGGAACGGATGTTGTTGAAACGTCCGTCATTGCGGGTTTCCTGGAGCAGGTCGCGCGCTTCCGGATTGGTGGCACGTCGTTGCGCGCTCAGTGTCAAC
>DAOLDN010000235.1:0-6101 GCA_035327385.1 Verrucomicrobiota bacterium
GACCTACACGGTGCGTCTCGTTTCGTTGCCCGACCGCGACACGCCCGCCACTTTGGAACTGGCCGACAGCGAAGGCCGCAACGTGGCCCGGACCAACCTCATCACACTGCCGTGGGCCAAAACGAGGTTTCAGGAGACATTCCACGCCAATGAACAGGCCTGGGGCAGATTCGCAGCCGGATTCATCCGCGAAAACTGTTTTCCCGACGCGCAACTGACACGGCAGGCCCGCACGGCGCGAACCGAACAATTGAAAGTGGCGGACACTTACGAAGCGGGCCAGGTCATTGCCCGCAAAGGCGACACCGTGGACTCAAAGATACTGGCCGCCATCCGCCAGCAACTCGAACTCGCCGCCGCCAACGAGCAGAAACAACAACTGGCCGCCGTGCAGATGCAGGTGGCCGTTACACAGGAACGCGGCCGTCTTTGGCTTTACACCATCTGCGGCTTCGCCCTCGGCTCAGTCCTCGTCGTGATCTTTTTGCAGCGCAGGCGTCACGCCTCGATGCTGCCGGTGCGCGGCAGCCTTGTGGACGCACAGGTGTCCCATCCCAACGACTGGCGCGCGTGGATGGGGCCGCACCTGGCGCAACTGCTCTCCGGCAACGTGTTTCAGCGATTGATGTCGCAGCGCCAGCAGATGATCGCCACCCAGGAACGCGCCGCCGCGGAGATGGACGAACTGGAATCGCAACTCGAAAGAGTCCGCGCCCCACTGGAGGACCGGCTTCGCGCCTACGAAAAACGCATCGCCGAACTCGAACGCGAACTGTCCGTTCGCGGCGAGGAAAACGAGGCCCTGCTGCGCGCCAAGATCGGCATGGTGAAAAAGCAGCTTGAAGCCGTCCGTCAGAAAAACCGCGTGGAACTGAACTGACGTTCCCGCTCAAGCCGCGCGTCGTTGGAATTGACGACGTGATGCAGGCTTGCCGCGCGCTGGCTTCGGTGTGACTCTGTACCCCGGATTCACACATGCGCAACCGTTCCTCACTGACTCGGCGTGACTTTCTTCAACGTACGGCTGTTGTGACCACCGCTCTCGCCGCGTGGCCGTCGTCAGGATTTGGCGCTGAAACAACGACTGCGGCAGGTGTGCCCTCGCGGCGGTTGGACAAGTTGGCCACGGGCACAAACGTCTGCCTTTGGTTCAGGGGTGTGCGCCGCGTTTCGGACGAACATTTTCAGAATTACATCGGCGACGACGAGATGGAATTCATGGCCCGGCTGGGTCTCAAACACGTCCGGCTCTGTGTTCAACCCCGCGTTGTGATGGACCAGGCCACCGGAGAAATCCTGGCGGATCGCGGCGCGCAGTTGGAGTCCGCCATCCGGCGTTTCCAACGCGCCGGCCTGCTCGTGGTGGTGGACATTCACAACGAAGACCGCGCCTCGGAGCTCAATCCCGACTGGCAGGACGCGTTCGTGAAATTCTGGAGCGCACTGGCCGGACGCTTCAAGGACTTCGATCCGGACATGACGATTCTTGAAATCATCAACGAACCCGTCTTTCGCGGTCGCGAAGCCGATTGGAATCCCTTCAACGCCCGGCTCGCCGACGCCATCCGCAAGAATGCTCCGCAACACACCATCATGACTTCAGGCGCGGACTGGGGCGGTATTGACGGCCTGAAGAAACTCGCGTTGTTGTCCGATCCCAACGTCATTTATTCCTTCCACTGCTACGAACCGTTCCCCTTCACACATCAGGGCGCGACCTGGTCCAGCGAGGAAGTCAAACCGTTGCGCGGAGTTCCCTATCCCTCCAGTCCGGAAGCCGTCCAACCGCTGCTCCCGGCGCTTGAAAATCATCCTGCCTCCCGGGGCATGGTGGAACAATACGGCGAACAACGCTGGAACAAGCAGAAGCTCGCCGCGCGATTCGATGAAGCCATCAGTTGGGGCAAAAAAAACAACGTGCCGCTCTACTGCGGCGAATTCGGAGTCTTTCCGCCGTTCGCAAAACCCGAACATCGCGCCAACTGGTTCCGCGATTTCGGCGACATTCTCGCCGACCAACGAATCGGCTGGGCAGTGTGGGGCTGGGACGAAGGGTTTGGACTGAACCGCCGCAAACGCGACGGGAAACTTTCCGTGGACGAAGTCGTTGCCTCCTCACTGGGGCTGAAGTCCGTTTGAAACACGAAACGAACGCCGCAACGACCGATGTGCGGCCTGGTCGGGTCACTTTTTGAGGATCATTTCCCTGAACTGCGCGAACAACGGCGTTGAATCGTGCGGGCCGGGCGAAGCTTCGGGATGGTATTGCACGCAAAACACGGGTTTCTTCTTGTGGCGCAATCCTTCCACTGTCTGGTCGTTCAGGTTGATGCGGTCCACAGTCACGTCCGACGGCAATGATTTGGCGTCCACGGCGAATCCGTGGTTCTGCGATGTGATTTCCACCTTGCCGCTCTCCAAATCCTTCACGGGCTGGTTGCCGCCGCGATGGCCGAACTTGAGTTTGAAGGTCTTTCCGCCCAGCGCCTGGCCAAGTATCTGGTGTCCGAGACAAATGCCGAACATCGGAACGCCGGAGTCCAGCAGCGTCTTCACTTCACGGACGATGTAGCCCAGCGCGGACGGGTCACCCGGACCGTTGGAGAGGAAAATGCCCGCCGGCTTGTGCTTCAGCGCGTCGGCAGCCGTGGCCGTGGCGGGCAGCACCTGCACCTTGAATCCATGCTGACGCAGACGGCGAAGGATGTTGTATTTCATCCCGTAGTCGAACGCCACGATCGGAATGTCCGCGGGCGGAAGCGGCTTGCGGAAATTCCGCGCGTCCTCGTTCTTGTTGCCGCGCACGAGATCGAATGCCGCGCTTTGTTCATCCTTCTCGTCCCACGCGAACGCCGCCTTGTGCGTGACCTCTTTCACGTAATCCACGCCGACAAACACGAAATCCTTCGCCCGCTTCACGGCCTCCGCCTCGGAAACACCCTCCGTGGAAATGAAACCGTTGAGCGCTCCGCGCACACGGAGCTTTTTCGTCAACGACCGGGTGTCAATGCCCTGGATGCCGGGGATGCCGTTCTGTTCGAGATATTGCGACAGCGACCAGTCCGCGCGCCAGTTGCTGACCAGCGGCGAGAGTTCGCGAATGACGAATCCGGCGGCGTGCGGCCTCCAGGATTCCACGTCCTGCGAGTTGACGCCGTAATTGCCGATGAGTGGATAGGTCATCGTCACGATCTGGCCTTTGTAGGAAGGGTCCGTGAGGATTTCCTGATAGCCGGTCATGGAAGTGTTGAAGCAAACCTCGCCGCAGGCCGACGCTTTCGCGCCGAAACCCGCGCCGTGAAACACCGAACCATCTTCGAGGGCCAGAATCGCTTTCATCGAGTAAATCAAAACCGCGTGATGCTACCCGTGAACGCCGCGGAATCAATGCGAATTCTGTGAGACTCAGGCGAGAATCGGCAATTCCGGCCATCCTCCGTCCTCTTGTAGCAGCGGACGTGAGTCCGCCCCGGCGGTCGTCACTCGCGCACGCTGTTCAAACCCGTGCGCAGGATGCGTTCGATCAATTGCGCGTATGTCACGCCGGCCTTCGAAGCGGATTGTGCGAAATCCTCGTCCGCAGCGAGGATCGGGTTGGGATTGGCTTCGATGAAATAGATTTTGTTGTCCGCCGTCACTCGCAGGTCCACGCGGGCGTAGCCGTCAATCGTCAGCAGGCGATAAATGCGTTTGCAGGTCTGGAGGATGTCGCGTTCCAGAGCGGGATCGAGATTCTCGGCGAACCGGTTTTGCAATCCCCAGCGCTTGCGGTATTCCTCGTCCCACTTGGCCTTGTAGGTGGCGATCTTGGGTTCGTCCGGCGGTACTTCCTTGAACACCAGTTCGCGGATCGGAAAAACCTGAAGCCGGCTGTTGCCCAGCACGCTGACGTAAAGTTCACGGCCCTCGATGTATTCCTCCGCGATGACGTCGCACCCGTGTTTCTCATGGATGAACTGGACGCGCTCGCGGAATTGATCGTCAGTCTCCACAAACGACGCCTGCGAGATGCCGTAGGACGCCTCCTCCTTCAACGGTTTGACCAGGATGGGAAACTTGAGTCGCGACGGGCGCATACCGCGACGGCCTCGCGGGATCATCACAAATTCCGGAACATGAATTCGATGATAACTGAGGATTTTTTTTGAAATGCCCTTGTGCTTGCACAAGGTCAGCCCGGTGGAACCACAACCCGTGAACGGCAAACCGTGCATTTCGAGGAACGAGGCGATGTTCTGGTCGAAGGCGCGGTTGTTTTTGAACTGGTCTGCGAGGTTGAAGATGATGTCCGGCTGGAACGACTGGAGTTTCTGCCGCAACAGATCGAGGTCGTCAAAAATGGCGAGGTGTTCGCAGGCGTGGCCGAGTTCGGAAAGCGCGGTCAGCACATTGGCCTCGGTTTTCCAGTCTTCGGTCTTGAGTTCGGCGCTCAAATCCTGGTCGAGCGTTGTGGGCGCGATGGCGTCGAACAGGGCAAGGACGTTGAGTTTTCTTTTCACGGGCTATTTCGTGCGTTTGAATTTTCCGGTGAACAGGTGATTCATGACCAGTGTTGTGATGTAGGCCGACACGTGCAGGTTCTGTTTCGGGTCATAAGCCCTGAGATGCAGGTTGAGTTGGTCGCAACGTTCGATGAGGCGCGCGAGCAGTTTGTTGACGCGATACTTCTTCTCATTCGTCCACTGGCAGACCGCGTCCTCCAACTGACGGCGATGATGCCGCAGATACACCGACGCCTTCACGCGACCCGCAACGTCCTCGGCGGCGTCGAAAAGCTGGCGCAGATCGTTGTCGTAAAAATCCGGGAACGAATCTTCATAGACCTTGCGCTTCCTTGCGTAGTAGGTCTTGAGTTTGACGTTGAGACAATCGTGGTCGGCGGGGTCGTATTGCGGCGAGTGCAACGGCGGTTTTCCCGCGAGCGATTGCATCAGCTCGTCCATGTATTCCAGTTTTTGCAGCGCCTTCCAGCCTTTGTAGCGGGCACGCCAGTCGAGGTCCGGCGTGAGCCACACGGCGAACGTTTCCGCGAAATCCTCGTCCGGATGGCTCTGCGCGTACCAGTCGTCGAGATGCACCACGTAACTGCGACTGTAGGGTCGCGGGCGGTAAAAGGAAGGCGTCTCGTCGTTCGAGGATTTGCCGAAGACCTGCTGCCATTTTCGCTTTCTGAAAACCTGGTACGCGAAGGCATAAGCGTGCGCGGCCTCGTGGCGGATGAGTTTCATGAACCATTCCGGCGTTTCACCTTCGACTTCGAGGATGATCTTGCGCTCCAGTTGCCGCAACCGGTCGTGTGTCAGGAAGAACGGGACAAAAATCGCGGGAACGCCCACCGGCACGAACCATTCGTCACCGACGTGACACGGCGGATGGAAAACGAGTCCTCTGGCTGTGAGTTCGGAATAAAGCTGGTGGATTAGCGGCTGGAGTTTGCTGCCGTCGAGGTTGAGTCCGAGTTGCGAGATTTTTTTCTCCAGCAACTCTTCATCGCCCAGGCTGGCCCAGTCGGCGGCTTCCATGCGCGGAGACTAGCAGCCGGGATCGCGTGTCACAAGGCGCTGGTGTGCTTATGGGGTTCTGTGAGATTCACAGTGAGGGAAGCTGCGGTGTGGCCGGGGTTCAGTTGAATTGAGTGCCGGACCGGACTTTTTCGCGTTCCTGGTCGAGGCGCTGGCGCACAAGCGCCAGGGTTGCGCGGGTCAGTTCGCGCAATTCCTGATCGCGTGTCTCGAAGCCTTTTTCCAGATCGATGATGCGCGCTTCGTAGGCCCGGATGCGTTCCTGCAACGGCAGATGCATCGTGGCCAGCCTTTGTTCCAGTGTGGCGAGATACGCCTCGGCCTGTTTCTGCGTCTCCAGGAGTTCGTTTCGCTGGGAATAAAGACCTTGAACAAGACTCTGTTTGGCGAACTCGGACAATTCCGGCATCAGTTTTTCCCTCAACAATTGGTCCTGCCGCTCCGGGAGTGCGTCCGTTGCGGCGCGCATCGGCGGTGAGCCATTCATCGGTACCAGGGCCGTGGATGTGTTTTGACCATGACGACGGATGGTCAGGACCAGCACGGCGAGCAACCCGATGATGACGACGAGGCCCGCCA
>DAOLDN010000236.1:0-6093 GCA_035327385.1 Verrucomicrobiota bacterium
TCTTCGACCGCAAAACAACCTGCCAGCCGGTGGCGACGCCGCCCGCAGGCGCGATAATGTAATACCAGCCGTCCTTTTTCAGAAACTTCGGACCTTCCATCGTGGGATGGCGCGTGGGATCGGTGAAAACGATTTCGCCCTCGCCCAACAGTTTTGTTCCGTCCGGCGACATGGGCCGAACGCGAAGGACGTGTTTGATGCCGGCGCGTGAACCGGCGTAGGCATGGACGAGCCATGCCTTGCCGTCGTCGTCCCACAGCGGACACGGATCAATCAATCCCCCGCCCGCCTGCACCAGATGCGGATCGCTCCACGGGCCGGTGATGTTTGTGGCGGTTGTCAGATAAAAACCCTCGTCCGGTGTGGGGAAGAAAATCCAGAATTTGCCCGCGTGATGACGGATGGACGGAGCCCAGACGCCGCAGCCGGGTTGAAACTCGGCGTAGCGCGGATGCGGAACGTTCTTGAGCGCATGACCGATGAGTGTCCAGTTCACCAAATCTTTCGAGTGCAACAGTGGCAATCCCGGCGTGCAGTTGAAACTGGACGCCGTCATGTAAAAGTCGTCGCCAACGCGGACGATGTCGGGGTCGGAATAGTCCGCACAGATCACCGGATTGCTGAATGTGCCGTCGCCGTTGTCCGGTGTCCATGGAAACGGAATTGCCGGGTGCTTCGCCGGTTTTTGTTCGGGTTCTGCGATAACGACTGTTCGCATAATGGAAAAAGGAGGGCGGGACTGTTCGTCACTCCGGGTCATGATTTTTGTCCGATTTTCGGCACCAGCAGTTGTATCGCGATCAGCGAGAGCAGATACATGCCCGAAAAATAGGCGAAGACGTAAACGTAGCTGCCGGTCTTGTCGAGGATGGAGCCGGTAATGATGTTCACAAAGCCGCCTGTCATGTACGCGGCGAATCCACCCATTCCCACGATGGAACTGATGGTTTCACGCGGCATGGTGTCGGCCACGACGCTGAAGAGGTTCGCGGACCAGCCTTGGTGAGCGGAACCTGCAATGCCCGCAATGATGACCGCCATCCAGACGGCGGGAACGAATGGAGCGAAATAGATTGGAACAACACAGAGTGCGCAGACGAGCAATGCGGTTTTTCGGGCTTTGTTGAGTGACCAGCCCCTGGCCAGCAATTTGCCCGCAAACCAGCCTCCGAGAATTCCGCCCGCTGTCGCGACGATAAAAAAGGCGCTGGTCCAGCCGCTTGTTTCCGCCTGTGAAAGCGAGAATCCTTTTTGCAGGAAGTCGGGGATGAAAAACTGATAGAAAACCCACGCCGGGCCCGACAGGATGCTTGCGATGAGATAGGCCCAGGCGGCGCGATATCCCAGGAGTTTGATCCAAGGCACCTTGACGGGCTTTTCTTCCACGTCCGGCTGGCCTTGCCGGATGTAGGCAAGCTCGCCTGGCGAGAGCCGGGGATGTTCCGCCGGTGAGCGATAGAAGATTTTCCAAGCGATTACCCAAAGAAATCCGACCGCTCCGGTAATGTAGAATGTCAGTTGAAATCCCACCGTGCTGAAAAGAAAACTCACAACGATCGGACAAAGTATGGCTCCGACATTTGTGCCAGTATTGAACCAGCCGGTTGCCAGCGCACGTTCCTTCAGCGGGAACCATTCGGCCACGGTCTTGATGGCCGCGGGAAAGTTGCCTCCCTGGCAAAGGCCCAGAGCGATGCGCCCGTAAATGAAGCCGGCGGCACTCATCGGAACGATCACGACGGAAATCACGAGATAGGGAAAGGCGGTCGTAATTTGCGGGGCGATTGCCTTGACCGAGCTTTCCATGTCGAGAAACGCGACCAGACCATGCAAGCCTGCAACGAGGCTCCAGGATCCAACGAACCAGGGAAGCGCTTTTTTGACGCCCCACTTGTCGCAGAGACGTCCTCCAAGCAGATAACCAAAGGCGTAGGCAAAAGAAAACGCGCCCGATATGTAGCCGTAGTCTGTATTGCTCCAACCAAACATCTCACTGAGCGGCGTCTTGAGCACGCTGATGGTGAGGCGATCAAGGTAATTAATCATCACCGAGAAGAACAACAGCACGCAGATGACCCAGCGGAAATTGGTTTCAGGCTTTACCGGTGCGGACTGTGGATCGGATGGATTCATGGTCGGAGGGATTGTTCCGGGCGGTTGATGATGAGTGCCGGGTTCGATGTCATTCGACTTTCACCGCGTCCGCAGCCACTCCTTCGCCAAGCGCGATTGTTTGTTTCGCGCCCAACAGGTCACTGTTGTTGATGAGTACGCCATGCGACTTGGCACCCGTGAGCCTCAAGAACGTCTCAACACCAGCGGGCGCTTTCGATTTCTGAATCGTGATTCTGGACGCATTGCCCAGGTCGAACACGGGACCTTTTTCCGGGCTGACCTGGACATTGTCGAACGACAAGCCCGTGACGTTATTGGCCACGACACCCTTCGTCGAGCGTATTTTCATGTTCACAAACCGGATGTTCTGTATCAGCGAATCCTCCATGCCAGTGAGCAAAATGGCCGTGGGCGCGCCGTCGCCAGTCACGTCGCGGATTTCCATGTTGCGAAAAACAGGAGGCGTCACCGCCAGCACAGCCGAGCGGTCCGAGCCATAGTCCATGTTCATGATGACCACCTCGCGTCTCATGTTCTTCACGCGGAGATCGCGCGCGTAAATGTTTTCCACAACGCCGCCGCGGTCGGCCCGCGACTTGATGCGCACGGCGCGATCCGTGCCTTCGAATTCGCAGTCATACATGAACACGTTGCGCACGCCGCCGGACATTTCGCTGCCGATGACCAGCCCGCCGTGGCCGCGTTTGCTGAAGCAATGGCGCATGATAACGTTCTCCGTGGGCCGGCCCACGCGCCAGCCGTCCTGGTTGTAACCTGACTTGAGCACCACGCAATCGTCGCCCGTGCTGAACGTGCAATGCTCGATGAGCATGTCGCGGCAGGAATCGGGATCAATGCCGTCGTTGTTCGGGCCGTCCGTGTCCACGTTCACGCGACGGATGGTGATGTTCTCGCAGTAGATCGGATGGATCGTCCAGTTCGGGCCGCTGCCGATTGTGAAATCCTCCATCAGAATGTTCTTACATTCCACGAAGCTGACAAAACTGGGGCGGATGGCGGCGTTGGTCGTGCCGAACACACGTTTCTCGACCGGAACGCCCGCCGCACCCATGTTGAAGCCCTCCTTCGTTTCCCTCGACTTCCAATCCCACCATGCCTTGGCGTTTCCGTTCAATTTTCCCTTGCCGGTGATGGCGATGTTCGTGCAACCGCGCGCGTAGATCAGCGGCGAATAGTTGTAAAGCTCGACACCGCCCACACGGACAAACACCGGCGGCAGGTAATCCTCGAACACATCGCTGAAAATGATTTCAGCGCCGTCGGCCAGATGCAGTTCGACGTTGCTCTTGAGATGGACCGGGCCGGTCAGGAATTTTCCGGCTGGCACAATCACGCGCCCACCACCGGCCCTGGCACAGGCATCAATCGCCGCCGCAAATGCCTCGGTGACTTTTTGCGTTCCACCTTCGACAGCGCCGAATTTCGTGACGTCGAAGTCGCGTTGCGGAAACGTCGGAGGCACGATGCGTTTGAGAATCTCAGGCATTTGCGCCCAGGCGCGGTCCGCTGCGGCGGCGGAATCATTTGCATGCGCACAGCCGTTGACAACCATTGCGACGGCCACCACGAACAGGGAGCGCGCCACGGATTGGAATTGATGGATCATGATGCCCGCATTGTAGCGGTCGCCGCGGCTTTAGAAATATCCACTTTCTGCAAGAATCGTTGAAAAACGTGCAGAAGGTTTGGAAGCGCCAAACCCCGGACATCAACCGGCAAAGTCCGCTGACGTCCGGTTCACGGGCCGAGCAACACCCGGAAGTATTGCTGGGGCATCGCGCCGTCCACGGGCGTTTGCCACAGGAACGGCAGGGCCGGAGAATTGGTCGTGAACATTGTCGTCCAGTCCGTGAGATTGGTGGAACCCTCAATGATGTAATCAGGCCCGGTGTCGCCCTGAATGAGAAGACCGAACTGTCCATTCTCCGTCACCGCCGCTTCAGACGCGGGTTCGGACGGTGGGTTGACGATGACGGTGAATTGCTGAGTGGCGCTCATCGCCGGCGTGCCGTTGTCGGCCACGACGACGCCCAGGGTATTTGTCGTCCCGCCCTGCGCGATGGTTGGCCGCCAGAGGAATGCGCCGTCATTGACGCCGATCTGCGCTCCGGACGGAGCGTTGAGCAACGAGAAGGTCAACGTTTGCGCGGGGCTGTCCGTGTCCGTTGCGTTTGCGGTAAAACTCACCGTCGCGCCCGCAATGACTTCGGAATCGGCCACCGGATCAAGCACCGGCGCTGTGTTCGGCGCGTTGGTCACGGTCACGAACACACCCACGTCCACCGGACCGAATCCGAGACCGGTGGCCGTGTTGGTGGCGTTGAATTTGAAACTGGCACGCCCGTTAAAACTGGCAGGGGCCACAAAACGGGCCGTGGCATTGTCGCCCAGCAAAGTCGCGGTGCCGTTCGTACCGTTGGCGACGGTGAAAGTGAAGCCGTTGGTGGCGCCGATGATTTTATAGAGGCTCACGTCCACCGAACCGTTGCGGTTGCAAAGAGCGTTCGGCTCGGCCAGCCAGTTGAGATACCATTCGAGGTCGGTGTAGCCGTCGGGATTGAGGTGGTTGTTGTTGGCCACGGCGGGATTCCAGCCCATGGCGAGTTCGAAGTAGTCGGGAATGCCGTCGTTGTCCGCGTCAGCGGGGGCCGTTGTGGAGTTCAGCGTGGGCCAGCCTCGAACGAAGACGTAGTTGGTTCCGTTGATATTGTTGGTGAGGTAATCGGCGGATTGATCGGCGGGACCGACGGCGTCAATGATGATGCCCTTGTGGTCGCGGACCGTGGCACGAAGGCGGTTGTCCACTGAATCGCGCACCGCCGACGCGCCCGCGAACGCGAGCACTCGTTGATACGCCGTGCCTGCGGTGTCGGTGGTGACTTGCGGCAGCGGATAACGTTGCGCCGCCACCGTGTAGGGAAACGAGTTGAACATTCCCCAACCGGTGTCGTTTCCGTCGAGCGTCGTGTTCTTGTTGGAATCAATGCGGTTGCCAATTTGATAAATGACGGTGTTGGTTGCACCACTGGCAAACGCGGTGTTCGGCGTGCTGCTGTTGATGCCGGCGACGAGGTAATTGCTGACGTAATTGATGTGGTTCTGGAAGATGCCACCGGGATTGTCCTTGGTGTCCTCGGTCGGCCCATTTCCTCCGGAATAACCGGCGCGACCGCCCCAGTTGTAGATGACGTTGTTGACGAAATCGAGCTTGATGTTGTCGCCCAGGCGGGGGTTTCGGTTGCCGTGATGCTGATAAAGATTGTGATGAAACGTCAGGCCGCCGTAACCGTAGCGCAGCAACGATCCGTAACCGTGATTGCCCTTGGCGTGCTGGGATTTGTTCAAGCTCTCGGAAATCATGCACCACTGCACCGTGATGTTGGTGGACCAGGTCACGGACAAACATTCATCCACACTCCACGAGGTGGAAATGTGATCAAGAATGGCGTTGGTGGTGTTGACGACCCAGAGCGCGTCCCCCTCAAAATTACTGTCCGCATCGCCCGCGCGGCAACGGATGAATCGCACGATGGAGTTGTGCGCCCTGTCCAGACGGAACGACCGGCGCTTCAGTGTGATTCCATCGCCCGGAGCAGTCTGACCGGCAATGGTGATGTTGGTCTTGTTCAGGACGAGGTCGGATGAAAGTTCGATGGTGCCGGACACCTTGAACAAAATGGTTCGAGGCCCTGTGGCGCCGGTGATTCCGTTGCGAAGCGAACCCGCGCCGGTGTTGGCGAGTGTGGTCACATAATAAACATCGCCTCCCCGTCCGCCTTTCGCATTCGCACCGGCCCCTTCAGCTCCGGGAAAAGCAGGCTGACCAAAGGCGGGAACCGCAAACGCAACGAGGAGGGCGAACGACAAACGACAATGGGACATCATGTTATCGGGAAACTATCACAACTGAACATCAAGCCAATCCGCAGTTTTTGCATTTGGCATTGAAAATCGTGC
>DAOLDN010000237.1:0-6080 GCA_035327385.1 Verrucomicrobiota bacterium
CAAGGACAATCTCGAAGTGGTTTTGTTCAAGGACTACAGCCTGGACGATGGACGTTTCGCCAACAACGGCTGGTTGCAGGAACTGCCCGATCCAGTGACCAAGATGGTCTGGGACAACGCCGCGCTTGTCAGTCGCAAAACGGCCCGCGAACTGGGAGTCGTCAACGGCGACATCATCGAGATCAAGGCCGGTGGCAATTCCATCAAAGCCGCTGTCTGGACGCAGCCCGGCATGGCGGACAATTCCATCGGCATCGCGCTCGGCTATGGTCGCAAGAAAGCGGGCCGCATCGGTCACGACGTCGGTTTTGACGCGTATCCGCTGTTGACCAGCACCGGCGGTTCAATTGTCGCCGGTGCAACGGTCAGCAAGACCGGTCAGAGCTACTCGTTTGCCACCACGCAGAACCATTGGTCCATGGAAGGCCGTCCGATTGTCCGCGAGGCCAATCTCAGCGAGTTCGCGAAGCACAACAATTTTGCGGATGCAATGAATGCACCCGTGCCGCCGAAGCCCGAATGGGCCGAGGAATGGCCGATGCCGATGTATCCCAACCCCCTGGACGAGGCGAAGAAAACCGCGCTGCATCAGTGGGGAATGTCCATTGACCTGACCTCGTGCGTCGGTTGCAACTCCTGCGTCATCGCCTGCCAGAGCGAAAACAACATCCCGATCGTCGGCAAGGACCTCGTCCGTCGCGGCCGCGAGATGCATTGGATGAGGATTGACCGTTATTTCTCCGCTGATCCCGCCAAGCGCCAGTGGAATGACGTTTATCGCGAGGACGAGAAGCAACAATTTGAGGAATGGATTGACGACGTTCAGGCCGTCAACCAGCCGATGCTCTGCCAGCACTGCGAAGCCGCTCCGTGCGAAAGCGTCTGCCCCGTCAATGCGACCGTTCACGACCAGGAAGGTTTGAACGTGATGGTCTATAACCGTTGCGTCGGCACGCGGTATTGCTCCAACAACTGCCCGTACAAGGTCCGCCGGTTCAATTATCTCGATTACAACAAACGTTCGCTCAAGGAACTGAAAGGCCCGTTCTATCCGAGTCCGCTCACGCACAAGACCGACGGCAAGTGGGATTTGTTGCGCTGGTGGAACAATCCGGACAGCGGCATGCGCCCGGACGATGAATGGGACTTGATCAAGATGCTCAAGAACCCGGACGTGACCGTTCGCATGCGTGGTGTGATGGAAAAATGCACGTTCTGCACGCAGCGCATCGAGCACGCAAAAATCGAGCAGAAGGTCAAGGCCGGCGCATCCGGCGACGTGGTTGTTCCCGACGGAACTTTCACCACGGCCTGCGCGCAGGCTTGTCCGGCGGAGGCAATCGTCTTCGGCAACATCGCAGACCCCAACAGCCGGGTCTCGCAGCTCAAGAAACTGGCCCACGATTATTCCGTGCTCGACCTGCTGGAAACCAAGCCTCGCACGACGTATCTGGCGCGATTGCGAAACCAGAATCCGGCGATGCCCGATTACACGCCCTGGCCTTACACCGTGGAGGAATACAAGAAGGTAAACCACGCCGACCCGTTCGGCCACGGAGCGAACCACGACCACGACCATGACCACGATCATGCGCCCGACAAGAAAGGAGCGCACTAATGGCTGAGGCCGCATCCAATGTGAAGATTCCGGTGCCGGTCGTTCCCAAGGAACTGGAGCGCCTGCCGTTGGTGACCAACAATCGCAGCTTCGGCTGGATTTCCGACCGTGTGTCGGCCATCACCGAAGGCAAGGCTCCGTTGTGGTGGTGGGCGGCGTTCATTCCCAGTTTTCTCGCAATGGGCATGCTGGGCATCATGCTCATTTACCAGATTTCAACGGGCGTCGGCGTCTGGGGAAATCATCATCCCACCATGTGGGGATGGGACATCATCAACTTCGTCTGGTGGATCGGCATCGGTCACGCGGGAACATTGATTTCCGCCATTCTCTTCCTCCTGCGCCAGCGCTGGCGCACGGCGGTCAACCGCGCTTCCGAGGCCATGACGATTTTCGCCGTCATGTGCGCCGGCATCTATCCCGCGATGCACGTCGGTCGCGTGTGGTTCGACTGGTGGCTGTTCCCGATTCCCACCTCCAACGGTCTGTGGCCGCAGTTCCGCTCACCGCTGATGTGGGACGTGTTCGCCGTCTCAACCTATTTCACCGTGTCCGTGCTGTTCTGGTTCGTCGGACTTGTGCCCGACCTCGCAACGATGCGAGACCGCGCCAAAACGAAGATCAAACAATTCTTCTACGGCCTGTTCGCTCTGGGGTGGACCGGATCGAACCGGCACTGGAGCAACTACGAAAAGGCGTATCTTATCCTCGCAGGTCTTTCGACGCCGCTGGTGCTCTCAGTGCACTCCATCGTTTCATTGGACTTCGCCGTTTCGCAGTTGCCCGGCTGGCACACGACGATCTTCCCGCCATACTTCGTCGCGGGCGCGGTGTTCTCCGGTTTTGGAATGGTGCTCACGCTGTTGATTCCGTTGCGAACGATGTGCCATCTGGAAGACATCATCACGATGCGTCACATTGACGTGATGTGCAAAGTGACGCTGGCGACAGGCTCGATTGTCGGTTACGCCTACGGCATGGAGTTCTTCATCGCGTGGTACAGCGGCAGCATCTACGAGCGGTTCGCGTTCATCAACCGCGCCATGGGCCCGTATTGGTGGGGTTACTGGTTGATGGTTTTCTGCAACGTCATCGTGCCGCAATTGTTCTGGTTCAAGAAAGTCCGCCACTGCCTGTGGTTCGTGTTCATCCTCTCCATCCTCGTGAACATCGGCATGTGGTTCGAGCGCTTCGTCATCGTCGTCATCTCGTTGCACCGCGACTTCCTTCCGGCCAACTGGGGTTACTACGAGCCAACGTGGGTGGACATTTGCACGTTCCTCGGCACGTTTGGATTGTTCTTCACGATGTTCCTGTTGTTCATGCGATTCCTGCCGATGATCGCCATCTCCGAGGTCAAGGGCGTCACGCCTCAGGCCGACCCGCATCATCCGCTGGCCAAAGGAAACGGAGGAGGCCACTAATGAAAGCACCAAGCACCAGTCGCCAGTCACCAGTGAAGCTTCAAGCTCCAAATCTCAAGGTGTGCGCTGCCCTGTTTACATTGGATGTTGGAATTTGGAGCTTCTCTGGATGTTGGATGTTGGATGTTGGGGTTTCCAGAAAGGAGGCTCTCGATGCCTGAATCTACTAAACCCTACGGCATCATTGCTGAATTCGACAACACCGCCGACGTGTTGCACGCCGCTGAAAAGGTCAACAAGGCCGGTTTCAGGAAGTGGGACGTATTCACGCCGTTCCCCATCCACGGAATGGACAAGGCGATGGGCATCAAGAATTCCAAGGTGGGCTGGTTCTCGTTCCTCGGTGGACTTACCGGCTACGCCTCCGGCATGGTGATGATCTGGTGGATGAACGCCATTGACTATCCCATCCTCATCGGCGGCAAACCGATGTTCAGTCCGTATGGCGCGTTCCCGCCCTCGTATGAACTGACCATTCTGTTCGGCGCGTTCGGGGCCATCGGTGGAATGTTGTTCCTTAACCGCCTGCCGCGCCTGCACCATCCGCTGCTCAAACACAAACGCTTCGCCCTTGCGTCGCACGACCGGTTCTTTGTCGTGATCGAAACCGGAGACGCGAAGTTTTCTGAAACCGAAACCCGCAAACTGCTGGAAGCCGCCGGCAGCAAGCGCATCGAACTGGTGGAGGAATAATCATGCGTTACTTCCTTCTCATCTTCGGAGTTTGCGTGGTGCTGGTGATGCTCATCGCCGGCAAACGCGGAGACCTCACGCGCAACCGGCCGTTCGAGATTTTCCCGGACATGGACCGCCAGCTCAAACTGCGTCCTCAGGCACCCAGCGGCTTTTTCGCCAACGGCATCACCTCGCAACTGCCTCCCGCCGGCACGGTGGCCCAAAGCACGCCGATGGTTGTCGGTGGAAAAGAAGTCTTTCCGTTCGAGGATGCCCCGGTGAACACGGGCCGGCTGACCGGCACCACGAATTTTGTGGAATCCAATCCGTTCCCGGTCACGGTGCAATTGATGAAGCGCGGACAGGAGCGCTACAACATTTATTGCGCACCGTGTCACGATCAGGCGGGAACGGGCAACGGCGTCGTGAAGAAATTCGGTTACGCCACCATTCGTGGTCTGCATGAGCCGATCATCGTCAGTCAGGGCGACGGCGAGATTTTCAACACGATCAGCTACGGCAAGAATACGATGATGGGCTATGCGGCGCAGATCCCGGTCGAGGATCGTTGGGCGATCGTTGCCTATGTGCGCGCCCTCCAACTGAGCCGCCTGGGATCGGAGGCCGACCTGTCACCGGAACTGCGGTCCAAATTGAAGTAGTCTATGAGCCAGCAAGACGATTTTGACAATGTTGACCCGGTAATGCCGCCGCCTCTGGATCTTGCCAAGTGGCGCAAGCTGCCCGGTCTGCTCATGGTCGGTGGCGGCATACTCGCCCTGATCGGCGCATTCACCGACCTCAAGGAATTCGGTTATTCCTGGCTGTTGGCATTCATGTTCTTCCTGAGCATCGGCCTTGGAGGATTGTTCCTCGTGCTCGTGCATCATCTGTTCGACGCCGGCTGGTCCGTCCCCACACGCCGGTTCTGCGAGCACATCGCCACGCTGCTGTTCCCGTGGTTGTTCATCCTGTGGCTGCCCGTTGGCATCCTCGCGCCGCAATTGTTCGCGTGGATGCAGGTCACGGACGTTCATTCCGATCACGCCTTGTATTCCAAGCTGCCGCTCTTCACGCACAAGGGTTTTTACATCGTATCAGCCGCCTGTTTCCTCGTCTGGTGGGCGTTGTCCAACCGGCTCAAGCACTGGTCGCTCGAACAGGACAAATCCGGCGAGCCCAAATGCACCTATCGCATGCGGGTCTGGTCCAGCGTCGGCATCTTCCTGTTCGCGTTCTCGCTGACGTTCGCCGCCATCATGTGGATGAAGGCGCTGCAACATCAGTGGTTCTCCACGATGTATGGCGTTTATTACTTCGCCGGCAGCGTGTGGCTCACGCTGGGAACGGTGTACGTCATCACGATGATTCTCGACCGCCAGCGCGTGCTGACGGACGTGTTGCACGAACATCAGTTCTATTTTCTCGGCACGTTGATGTTCGCGTTCACCGTGTTCTACGCCTACGTCACGTTCTCGCAGTATTTCATCATCTGGAACGCGAACATGCCGGAGGAAACGTTCTGGTACGTCATCCGCGAAAAGGGCAGTTGGTTCTATGTCGGCCTCGTCATCATCTTCGGCCATTTCTTCCTCCCGTTCCTGACGTTGCTGCGCATTGACGTGAAACGCACCTTCCCGATCATGGTCGGCCTGGCGGTCTGGGCTTGGGTGATGCATTTCGTGGACCTGACTTTCAACATCCTGCCCGTGCCGCATCCGGAAGGATTTCCGTTCAAATGGATCTGGCTGCCGCTGGGCTGCATGGCGTTCATGGGAGGATTGCTCTCGATGGTGTTCCTGAAAAAGTTCGCAAGTGCGGCGCCATTCCCGCAGAAGGATCCGCGTCTCATCGAAGCCATGGGCCTGTATCATCCCGTTCCCACGCAGATTTCCGGCGGTGAACTGGACGAAACCGACGACATGTCCGACGCACCCATCACACCGAAAGGAAATCACTGATGAACGAGTGCGAAACCAAATCCTGTTGCAACGGTCGCGGCTGGTCCCTCGCGCTGGTCGCGCTGGCCGCGTGTCTCATCTTCGCCGCGCTGGTGTTTGCCACACGGAAATACACCCAGGCCGAACCGCTGGGCAACGCCCGCGCCGTTGAACGCAAGGAAGCATTGCATAAACTGCATGCCGAGGAAACGCTCGCCCTGGAAAACGTCGGATGGATTGACCAGGCCAAGGGGCTGGTGCGTCTGCCCATTGCCGACGCCATGAAACTGGCCGAACGCCAGTGGCAGAATCCGGCGAAGGCCCGCGCCGAACTCATCGCCCGCGCCGAAAAGGCCAACGAACCCCCGCCCAAGGCTCCGGAACAACCGAGCGAATTTGAATAGGCCGTCCGCAGAATGACCG
>DAOLDN010000238.1:0-6077 GCA_035327385.1 Verrucomicrobiota bacterium
CACCTGGCCAGACCGAACTACTGAATCAAAACCTGGAAGTATCGCTCGCCGTCCATCGGCTGGTTCACAGTCACCGGAGAACCGGTGCCGGGAACGGGCGTGCCGACATCGCCCCAGCCCGCATCAATCGTCAACTTGGATTGCAACTGGTAGCTGAAGCCGGTTTCGGTGGTCCAAGAGATGTCCACCGTGCCGTTGCCGAGGTCCGCGATGGTCATCGTCGGAGCGGTGGGAGTCGCCGGTGTGGTCATCGGCTGGGGCACGGGTTCTGTGCCGCCCTTGGAGGAAATGTGGTTCATTTCACCCAACACTGTCCACTGCACTGCCCAATTCAGGCTGCCACCGAACGCGCCTTTATATGTGACCGGCTTGTAATGGCCGTTGTTGGGCGCTGTGACGGAGCTGCCGAGGGCGGGGCTGCCGGCCTGCGGACGCGGGTCCAACACGCCGTTGGGCGTCCAACTGACTCCCGTCAGCAGCGGATTGGCAAACACGTTGCTCAACGCGCTCACTCCAAACACGTAGTTGCTGAACACCGCCGACGACTGCCCCACGTTGTGCCACAGCGTCTCCTGGAAGTGTATCATCCCGTTGGTGAAGAATATCACTCCCGGCTCATCCACCCGCACGCCCTGCGTCGGAAACTCCGTCCAGATTGAGTTGTACACCTGCGGCGCGGCATAGTCCCGTATCCGCAACGCACGACCCGACGTGCCGCCACCAATCAACGTCATGTTATACACCTCAAACTTCCCGATCGGCGCGTTGCTCACCGCAAACGTGTTCGGCTCTCCGTTCCATTCCCCTCCAAACTCGTTGATCCCGGGCACGCTCATCCCAAACCAGAACTGCCCCTTGCCACGATACGATTCGTCCACGTCAAACTGCTCGTCGTCGCAGAACGAACTGACCAGATACTTCGTGTTGACCGTACCTCCGAACCATTCAAAACCGTCGTCGGCTATCGCAAACACCTCCACAAACTCAATGGTCGTTCCACTGCCCACCGCGCACAGGCTCAATCCGTTGATCTCCTTGTCCTGTTTGATCTTCGTTCCACCGTGGCGGATCGAAACGTAACGGATGACACCCGAACTGTCCGCGTCGTCATTGCCGCCAAACCGATGCACCTGCTGGCCGTTGATTGTGATGTCCGACAACCCTTCATACAGGTCATACTTCGGACTGGCCGCGTTGCCCGCCAGGTCAATCGCCGTGTTGATCGTGGATTTGCCCATCAACACAATCCCGCCCCACAATCCACGGTCCGCCGAAGTCAAATCTTCGGGATCATTCAAGTCGTCCACTTCCGCGGTGAAGATGATCGGGCGTGTGCGGGTGCCTTCGGCGAACAGTTTGCCGTCGCGGGTGACAAAGAGCGCCGCGTAGGTGTTGGTGTCGCCGGCCACGCCGCGCACCACCGTGCCCGGCTCGATGGTCAGCACCGCGTTGCTCAACACGTAAATCTGACCGTTGAGGTAATACTCGTTGGTCGCATACCATGTCACGTTGCCCGTGATGTTCGCGGCCACCTGGACGTCCAGCGCCTGAGCGGTGAACGCGCCGGCCAGGCCCGCCACAATCGCGAGCCGGACCAGGCAGGATTTGATTCTGTTTTTCATGGTTGGTCTTTTCATCATCTGTTTTCGGTTTGGTTTCAGTTTCATTTCAACACTGATAGAAGCCGGGCAAGGATGGACGCCCGCTGCAACGGTGCGATGACGGGATTGTTACGATTCTGAAAACTGGCTCAGAAATCGTAGCTCAACGAGAGGCTGAACGTTCTCCCGGTGCGGAATTTTGAGAACACGGGGCCGCCGTCCTCGCCGTAGGTCAATTCACGCTCGGGGTCCAGTAGGTTCTTCGCCGTGAACCGGGCGGAGAGGTTCTTCGTGATACGCTGCGAATACACCACGTCCAACACGGACGCCGGCTGTTCATAAACGTCCTCGGTCGTCAGCGATGCGATGATCAATCTCGGACCGATGACGTTGTAAACGACGGAAATGGTCGAGCCGATGTGCGGGTTGCTGTAGCTGATGTCCGCGTTGAAAATGTAGGGCGACTGTTCGGACAACGGGCGTGTCTTGTCCGCGCCTGGAACAACGGTGGACTTGACGTCGTATTCGATGTCAGTCAGGTCGGTTTCCGATTTGATCCAGGAGTAATTGCCGCCAACACTGAAAAACTCCAGCGAATCGTCTATGAAACCCAGGTTCTTTCGCGCCTCGAACTCCACGCCCCAGACCTTCGCCGAATCGCGGTTTTGCCAACTGATGATGCTGCCGTCCAGCGTGATGAACGCCTGCTCGATGGGCAGGTCGAGTTCCTTGTAGAACGCGCTTACGCTGACGATGTCGCCTTTGCCCAGATACCATTCGAGGCGGGCGTCGTAGTTCTTGATGGACGTCATCTGAAGGTTCGGGTTGCCCTCCAGTTCAATGTCGAGATTGGGATCGTAACTGCGGTAAGCCGCCAGTTCACGGAACGACGGGCGCGCGATCGTCTCGCTGTAATTGAGCCGCATCAACAGGTTGCTGCGCATCGACCAGACCAGCCCTGCTGCGGGCAACACGTCCGTCTGGTCCAGTTTTGTGTCGTTGACCCTCAGTCCGGTCTGGGAATTCTCAAAGAAACTCTCGGAATGAATCTGTATGTCGGTGCTTTCAACACGCGCACCGCCGATGATCCGCAACGGCTCCAAAACCTGCGAATCGGTCATCAAATAGGCCGCCTCAATCGTGCTCTCCGCGTGATAGCTGCTGTCGAACGCGGTGATGTAACGCTGCCAGTTCCAGCGGATGCGTCCGTTTGAAAGGACCGTCGGGTCGTAACCGAGATTGTCATCGGTCAGGTAGTCGTTCGGATCGCCGCCCACCCACGGCGCCGCGCCGCGATACGAAAACTGGCGTTCCCAAAAATCGCGGTCGGTATAAATGCCGCTCCAACCCGCCTTCAACACCCCTTCCAAGCCCGACCAGAGATTGATCGGCAACGTGAGGTCCACTTTGCCCTGCGAGCTGCTTTCCTCCAGGTTCGCGTAATAGCGCGTCGGATCCTGCGGATCGGGAAGAAAATTGCCGCCGGTGTAATAATTTGTTCCCACCTGGACGTAATTGAACTGGCGCGTGTCCGGTTCGTCCTGCGACGTGTCCGTCAAACCGAACAAATAATCCACCTTGAAGCCGTTCCAATCGGGGAAGACGCTGCTGCCTTTGAGTTGGTAGCTCGTCAGATTGCGCTCGATGTATTGCAGCTTGTCCTGATAGGTGGTGTCATCCGGGCTGCCGACCTGGACGCCGGACTGGAGGCGGGCGGTGTCCTGCGACGTTTGACTGTAAAGGAAATTGAATCCCACCTCGTGGTTTTCCCAGAACCGCGCCGCGATGCTAGCCATGCCGGCCCAGTTGACGGTCGTCAAACTGCGCGTGTCGTCGTAGTCGCTTTTCACAAGATCGCCGCTGCGCAACCGCTGCTGTTGTCCATCCTCGTAAAAACGATACTCCCGCTTGTAATTGAATCCTCCCAGAAAGCCCACCGGCACTTCGCGCAGCTTCACCGTGTTGCCGAAGCTCATTGCAAAATTTTGATCCGGCGGCGGAGCGGAAGTGTGCGGAGCGAATTGCGCCGTGCCCAGGGAGAGCGTCTGGTCGTTCAACGTGTTCGCACGCTCCACACTGCGCGCGAACCCATCGGGGTTGCTGCCGGGTATCGGAGTCAACACTTCCGGAAAAGGCACCGTCGTCCCCGGCGACAAGTCCGACGGCAATTCCCGCGTGCCGTCGTCCATCCCCAGCCAGTCCGTGTCACCGCCGTCATACGTCAGGAAATCCTTGTTGCCCGTCGCCTGAGAGTTGTAACCGGCACCGGCCGAGAACTTCGCGAATCCCTTTTCGGGAAAGGTCTTCGTGATGACATCCACACCGCCGCCGGTGAAATTGCCGGGCTGGTCCGGCGTGAACGTCTTCGTGATCACCACCTGGTCAATGATCGCCGACGGAAACTGGTCCAACGACGCGGACTTCCGATACGGATCAGCCGTGGGCACGACTGCGCCGTTCATCAGCGTCGGTACGTAACGATCGTTCAATCCTCGCACCACGGCGTATTTGCCTTCCACAATCGCGCTGCCGGCCACCTTCGTCACCACGTCCGCCGCGTGCGACGAACCCATCTTGGAAATCGTCTCCGACCCGATTGCGTCCATCAATCCCGACGCCTTCTGCCGCTCAAACAGGATTTTCTCCGTCTGCTCCGTGAACAGTTCGGCGGTGACCTCGTATTCCTCCATCTCGTGGAACTCCGGTCGCAAATTGCCATTCACCGTAGTCGTCTGGCCCGCCAACACCCGCACTTCCGTCACCACAACGCTCGCGTGACCGGATTTCGAAAAGCGCAACACCTGATCGCCCGGAGGCACGTTCCTTAACTCATAACGACCGCCCGAATCCGTCTGCGTCGCCAGCGTCGTGCCTCGAACGCTCACCACCACGCCCGGCAACGGCGCACCGTCCCATGTGCTGACCACGATGCCGGACACCGTTCCGCTCTCCTGCCCTTGCACATTGAACACGGCTGAAAGAAACAAGACCGCAAGCGCGGACAACAAACTCGAATGACGAATAACGAATGACGAATTTGCGCTCCGCGTGAACGGCGGACACACCTCGTCCCTGAGGGTCGGGCCATTTGTCATTCGGATTTCGTCATTCATTCCCGAGTCAAATCGCGGACGGATTCACACTCAGGAACGGCCCGCGCTGCGGGCCAGTTGTTCCACCTTGTCGAGATAACGCTGGACGTTGTCGCGCGGATTGATCTTCTGCGCTTTCTTCAACACGTCAGTCGCCTGCGCGTATTTGCCGGACTTCACCAGCAACTGCGCCTGCTTCACGAACGCCTCGGCCTCGAAACCCTGCAACTTCGACGCCGTGTCGTATCGGAACTCCGCCTTTTCCGGCTGTCCATTGCGCGCGTAATAGTCCCCAGCCAGCAACAACGCCTCCCCATCCAGCGGATTGCGCTCGATGATCTGCTCCAACACCACAATCGCCTGCTCGCCCTGCCCGTTGGACATCGCCACTTTCGATTCAATCTTCAACAACTTCATCTCGTCCTGCGCGGATAGATTCGAGCCGGCGGTGTCGCGGATTTTCTTGAACAACGATTGCGCCTGTTCCCACGCGCCGCGACCAGCCAAGATTTCCGCGGCACGCAATGCCCGCGCCGGATGCTGCCAGTTGTCCTTCTCGACGGCCTCCAGATACGCGCTCAACGCCAGTTCGTTCGCCTCCTGCGTCATGTAAATGTCGCCCAACGTCATCAGATTCTCCGCCGTCGCCTTGTTCATGCGACGCAACACCTCGAAATTAACTGCCGCCTTTGACGTCATCTCCTTTTGCAGATAAACGTTCGCCTGGATCGCCCACAAGGATTCCCGATCCGGATGCGACTGGATCAACTCATCCAGCAGCGCCAGCGCCGCGTCATAGTTTTCGACCGCCACCTCGCACTTCACGATGCCGAGCTTGAAATCCACGTTGTCAGGCTCGAACAACATCGCCTGTTTGTAGGCGGAAGACGCGGACACGTATTTCTCCGCGTTCATGTAAGAGAATCCCAGCAGACCGAACGCCTTCCCGTCGCCGCCGCCCAGCGCAATCGTCCGTGTCAACGGCCCCACCGCTTCGTCATAACGGCCGTCGCGCACCAGCGCGAATCCAAGGCTCTTCCATGCGCGCCGAAAACTGGGAAACTTCACAGTCGCCTGCTCGAAACATTTCACCGCGTTCGTCAGGTCATCGTTCTGGAAGTAGAGATTGCCCAGCGTGAAATCGAACAGCGCGCTGCCCTCCGGTTTGATGGACGATTTCAATTCCGAAATCGTCTTTGACTGATCGTCGCGCAACAGCGGAACGATCTTGTCGCGATAATACTGCTGCTCCTCCGGCGACAATCGCGGCTCGACTTCCGGCGCGAAGCCGTAATTGCCGACGAGCGATTTCTGGAACTCGGGATCATTCCACACCGACGCCAATGGATGATCCTGCGCAACCGGTGCGAAGGAGGAAGGCGCG
>DAOLDN010000239.1:0-6060 GCA_035327385.1 Verrucomicrobiota bacterium
ATGGCACGAAGCTCAATCAGAAACGGAAACGGAAACGGATCGCGCGCCGCCGGCACGTCCAAATACGACGCGCATCACAAGGTACTCTCACAAACCTACGGCGCCTTCGCCGACCTGCGCCGCGAACTGTCCGATTCGCGCGATGCCGTGTGCGAACGCGAAACCATCCTGCGCAGCTTTGCGACCTGCCCCGACTCGCAGCGTGCGTGGCTGTTGCTCGAGGACTACTTCGAAAAGCTTTCCCTGTCGCGAAAGGACTTTCCCGGAACGGACTGGTGGCCCCGGATGCTGGCCGCGCAGGGCAGTTCCCGACTGGAGGAACTTGCGTTCCTTTTCCTCCGCGCCAAACGCTCGCTGCCGTCCGAATTGGTCAGCCACGCCAACCCCGACCGTTTCGCGAAAGCCGAGGAAACGGCCCACGAGCAGAAACTCGTCCAGGAACTGGAGAACTGGCTGTTCCCTCCGCAGTTGCCGCATCTGGACGTTCCCCGCGCCACGTTGCGCGTCGTCTGCGAAGCGTTGCCCGACGAGGAATCGTCGTCGCGCCATCGGCTCGGAGTTCAATTCCACCTGTTCCGACCCCGCACCGGCGACAAGCTTCGCTCGCTGCGTGAACTCAATGACCTTGCCACTCGAGCCGCCCACGAGCAGGAACTGTTTCCGCCCGCCGACTGGGACTTCATCCAATGGCTCGTCACCACTCACCGCAACCGCCGCGATGGCGACGACACGTTGATCCTTTCAGACGTGGAACTGCTACACTGGCTGGCGCATTGGGGTCACACCTCGCGACTGGAACTGGCGGCGACCGGCAAGCCGGTTCAATTTTACGGACACATCGCCACTCTCAAACCGCACCTCGAAAACGGCGACAAGGAACTTTCCTTCACACACAAACTCGCGTTGCCCGACGGTTCGAAGTTGCCTCTGGCCGATGCCCGCTTCTTCAACCAGCAACCGCCGCTGGTGCTCGCCGGCAACACGTTTTACCTGCTGCGCAACGCGCCGCCGCAGTCCGTCATCGAACATTGGGCGCACAAACCCCTCGTGCCCGTCCGCAAACTCAGCCATCGCCTGCTCATGCACCTCCGCAAATCGGAGTCCAGCAACGGCGTGGACTGGGAACAACTCTGCGTCACCCACAAGGCGTCGCCCCAGTTCGTGTTTGAACTGCTCGACGACACCGTCCGCCTCCGCCTGCTCGCCAAAAGCGAGAAGGACAATTCCATGTGGATGTGGAACGGCGGCGAGTGGCAGGCGCAGGCCCAGAAACGCCGTTCGAACGACAAACCGGAAATCCTCGACGACCCGCGACTTGAGCCCGCCACGCAATGGTTGAGAACGCTGGACTGGTTCACACCCGAACCCGGATTGTGGGTCGGAGACGCGAATGAAAATTTTCTCGGCACGTTGGCGCTGGCCTGGGGCGAACGACCCAAGCAGGCCGACTATCTCGGCAATCCCGCGTTCCATCGCCTGTTCCTCACTCCGCGACGGCTCAAACCCAAACTCATCGTCAAGGGCAGCGGCATTGACTGGCTGTCCGTTTCCGCCGAGTGGGAGGCAGAAGGCTTGAAACTCAGCAAGGCCGACCTCGAACGGCTTGCGGCGGCCACGGGACGTTTCGTCAAACTGCCCAATTCAGGCTGGGTGGAACTGGACACCGCCGCCGTTCAAAACGCGCACGAAGCGATGGCCGACATGGGCGTGGACGGACTTGTGCCCGTCGCCCAAAAAGTAGGAATGGAACACGTCGCGCATCTGGGCGACGAGGAATTCTCGCGCTTTGCCGACACGCCGGAAGCGAAGTCATTGCGCAATCGCATCAAGGATTTCAAAGGCGTTCCCTCCGTCGGATTGCCCGAAGGCCTCAAGGCCGAAATGCGTCCGTATCAAAAGGAAGGTTTCGATTTTCTCGCGCACCTGGTGCAGATCAGGCTTGGCGGCATTCTCGCCGATGACATGGGCCTGGGCAAGACGCTGCAAACATTGACGTGGCTGGCGTGGCTCAAGGAACGCAATCGCAAGAATCCAAAACCGTCGCTCGTCATCTGTCCCGCGTCCGTGCTGCACAACTGGCGTCGCGAGGCGGAACGTTTCACTCCGGACATGAAAGTGCTCGTGCTGGAAAGCGGCGCGGCGCGTCACAATTTGCGAAAACAAATTCCCGAGCACGACATTATCGTGACCAACTACGCGCTCCTGCGACGCGACCTTGAGGAATTGCAGAAATTTCAGTTCCGGGCCGTCATCCTTGACGAGGCGCAATTCATCAAGAACCCCGGCGCGCAGGTCACGCAATCGGTGAAGCAACTGAAATCCGAGCACCGTCTCGCGCTCACAGGCACGCCGCTGGAAAACCGATTGCTCGATTTGTGGAGCATCGTTGATTTCATCCAGCCCGGCTATCTCGGCAGCCAGGAACAGTTCATCGAAACCTACGAACCGAAATTGCGCGTCGAAGAAACGCCGGTTGCTTCCGAATCGCGCGGAGAAAAGACCGAGTCCGCGCAACGCATCGCGAGACGCAGACTTTCTGCGAAATTGCGGCCGCTGTTGCTGCGCCGCATCAAGAAACACGTCGCAAAGGATTTGCCCGACCGCATCGAGGAACGCCGCGATTGTCCTCTGGGCGACGAGCAACGCAAACTGTATCTGGCAGAACTGCGCCGCAGCCGCGACCAGATCATGCAGGCGGTGGCGGAACAGGGGTTGAACAAGAGCAAGATGCACGTGCTGGCCGCTCTGACGCGGTTGCGACAGGTCTGCTGCCATCCGCAGCTCGTCGGCAACGACACGCAGTCCGGCAAAACGGAGACGTTGTTCGAACTGCTCGACCCGTTGATCGCCGACGGACAAAAAGTTCTCGTCTTCAGCCAGTTCGTTCAGATGTTGCAGATTCTGGAGAAGGAATGTCGCGTCCGGGGGATCAATACGCACATTCTCACCGGCCAGACCAAGGACCGGCAGCAGGTGGTCAGCGCGTTCCAAAAGGACACGAACGCCGGCGTCTTCCTCTTGAGTCTCCGCGCGGCGGGCACGGGATTGAACCTCACCAACGCCAGCTACGTCGTTCTTTACGATCCGTGGTGGAATCCCGCCGTCGAAGCGCAGGCCATTGACCGCTCGCATCGCATCGGCCAGACACAAACCGTCAACGCCTACCGCCTCATCGCACCGGGCACCGTCGAGGAAAAAATCTGGGAACTCCAACAAAGCAAGGCGCAGACAATCGCCGACGTTTTGGGCGAGGAAGGCTTCGCGCGCAGTCTCACGAAATCGGACCTGGATTATCTGTTCGCGGAGGATTGAAGGACGTCATTCGTATCTCAACGATTCAATTGGATCCAGGTTTGCGGCCTTGTAGGCGGGATAGGTTCCGAAAACGATTCCGACGATTGAACAGATCACGAGGCCGATGACGATCCAGTCGAAAGGCACGACCGGCGGGACTTTCAACAAAAACGCCACGGCATTGCCGCCAAGAATTCCCAGCAACACGCCGATTGCGCCGCCCACCTGGCACAACGTCACGGCCTCGGTGATGAACTGCGTCATGATGTGACGTTTCTTGGCTCCGATGGCGCGTCGGATGCCGATTTCGCGGGTTCGTTCCGTCACCGAGACGAGCATGATGTTCATGATGCCGATGCCCGCGGCCAGAAGCGCGATGGAACTCACGACCATCACACCGACGCGAATGGCGATGGTGAAAGAGTTGAACTGTGCGATGAGCGAATCATTCGAGAACAGTTCGAAGTCGTCCTCAACGCCCGGAGGCACTTTGCGCACCACTCGCAGGATGCCGCGCACCTGCTCGACACAATCCTCGTAACTTTCCGCATCGCGGGCCTGGACGAGAATGGTGAGACTGCGCCACCAGCGGCCGAACCGGTTCAACGCCGTGGTGATCGGCACGATGGCAAAGGTGTCCTGCTGTTCATTGAGCGAGCCGCCTTTGGGCGCAAGCACACCGATGACGGTGTAATTGATGCCGTTGATTTTCAGTCGTTCGCCCACAGCCGAGCCGAACGGGAACACGGTCTTCGCCAGCGCGCTGCCCAGCACGCAAACGTCGCGCGCGTTGTCCACGTCCGAGTCCGACAACGCCCGCCCGTCCGCGATCGTCCAGTTGCGAGCCGGAAAACTGCCGGGTGTTTCGCCGAGCAACTGCACGGTGGGCGGCGTCTTCTCGAAACGCGACTCGATCTGGCCGCCCCAGAAGTTGCCCTCGATGCCGATGGATTCGGCGAGCGTGGCCTTTTCCTGAACCCGTTGACCGTGGGCGAGGGAAATGTTTTTCCGCCGCCAGTATTTTTCCCGGTCGGCGGGTCCGCTGAACTGAACGGCGGGCCATTTCTGGATGGCGAACGTGCGGCTTCCCAACTGGCTCATTTCCGTCTCGATGTTGCTCTTGAGCACGCGCATGGCGGTCATCACGACGATGATGGAGAACACGCCGATCAACACGCCCAGCACCGTGAGAGACGAGCGCAGCTTGTGCGCGAGCATCGCGTTGAATGCCATCGCGAGGCTTTCGCGCAGTTCGCCGAGCAGCAGCGTTGTGTTGCGATGTTTCATGGACATGGTTGGCGGCGCGTGACGTGTTGCGTGTTGCGTGTTGCGTCAAGCGACCGGCAATCGTCGCCGGATACTTGACGCAACACGCAACACGCAAAACGCCGGGCTTTCATTCGCTCCTCAACGCATCCACGGGGTTCATCCGCGCCGCGCGCCAGGCGGGCAGGAATCCGGAAACAATTCCCGTCACTAACGCCACCAACAGCGCGATGCCGGCGATGTGCAACGACATCGTCGCCGGAAGGAATCGCTGGATCACAAGCGTCATCGGCCAGGCGATGGCCATGCCAATAAGACCGCCGATCATGCAGATGCACGCGGCTTCTGTCAGAAATTGCAGCAGGATGGAGCGGCGTTTGGCTCCGATGGCCTTGCGGATGCCGATCTCCCGCGTCCGTTCCGCCACGGACACGAACATGATGTTCATGATGCCGATGCCGCCGACGAACAGCGACAGCCCGGTGATGAACAAACCGATGAGAGCGATGGTGCCCGCCACCTTGTTGAACATCGTCACGAACTGTTCCTGCTGGTTGATGGCGAAATCGTCGGGGTCGGTGGGCGCGAGCTTTCGGACGCGGCGCATGGCCTGTCGCAGTTCCTCGCGGGCTTCCTCCAGTTGCACGAGTTGTTTGGCTTTCACCTGGATTTCGATGTCGGGATTGTTCCAGAACGAACTCATGAATTGCTGGAGCGGAATGACGACGCGGTTGTCGAGGCTGAACATCCCGAGAAAGCTTCCCTGTTTTTCCAGCACGCCGATGACTTCGAAGGTCTGCGGGCCGATGCGGATGCGGTTGCCGATGGCCGGATTGCCCTGGAAAAGATTGGTGGCCACGTCCGTGCCGATGACGCAAACGGGCCGGCCGCCCGCAGCATCCTGAGCGGACAGAAATCGTCCCTCCATTACGCCGACACCGGCGGAGCGGACAAATTCGTCGTTCGTGCCCACGACATAAACACCGCCGGAACTGCGTTCCCTGTACCGAACCGTGGTGACCTGACCCGCGCTGGGAACCACGGCGTCCGCGAGCGTCAATTGGCCGGCCAACGCGCGGGCGTCGGCGAGTTTGATCGGGCGTCGTTTCCGTGACTTGAGCCAGTCGCCCTCGGAAGTGTTGATCCACGCGCTGCGTTGGACGTAAAAAACGTCCGCGCCCAGCGCAGAAATGCTTTTGAGGAATGCGGCGTTCAAACCCTCGATGGCCGTGCCCATGAGCGTCACCGTCACGATGCCGATGACGATGCCCAGCGTGGTCAGCACCGAACGCATCTTGTTGGCGCGGATGGCGGCCCACGAGATTCCGAAGCCTTCCTTGATTTCGGTGAAGATGTTCATTCCCGGCAGGGATTCATGGATTGCTGGATTGTTGGATTCCTGGGCGGAAGCGTGTCGCGCCACTCGTTTGTGCCGCGCATGGACTCCAGAGATTCAATTAAACGGAGCAGCTTGTTCTCAACTTCGTAGTGCAACTGGTC
>DAOLDN010000240.1:0-6054 GCA_035327385.1 Verrucomicrobiota bacterium
GATGACGGTGCTCTCCGCGTCCACCTGGAAAAACCGCCGCAAACGCTGCCGCGTGTCGCTGCGGCCAAAACCGTCCGTACCCAACGTAAACAATCCGCCCGGCACCCACGGCGCAATCTGGTCTGGCACGGTGCGCATGTTGTCACTCACCGCCACGAATGTTCCCTGCTCTTTCGCGAGCAACTGCTCCACGTAGGACTTCTTCGGCGCTTCCGTCGGATGCAGCATGTTCCAACGCTGACAACGGATCGCGTCGGTGCGCAGCAGTTTGTAACTGGTCGCGCTCCAGACATCGGCGCTGACGCCGTAACGTTCCGCCAGAATCTCCTGCGCCTTGAGCGCGGAGTTGATGATCGGACCACTGCCAAGGATATGAGCTTTGACTTTTTTCTTTTCGCCGGCCTTAAACTTGTAAAGTCCTTTGAGAATGCCGTCCTCGACACCTTCAGGCATTGCGGGCTGGAGGTAATTGTCATTGTAGAGCGCGAGATAATAAAAAATCTCCTCGCCCTGCGAATACATGCGCATCAAGCCGTCAGCAACGATTGTCGCTATCTCATAGCCGAACGCAGGGTCATAGACCAGCGCCGTCGGCACGGTGCTCATCAACAACAGGCTGTGGCCGTCCTGATGTTGCAACCCCTCGCCGTTGAGCGAAGTGCGACCAGACGTGGCCCCGCACAGGAAACCCTTTGCCTTGATGTCGCCGGCGAGCCAGACCAGGTCGCCAATGCGTTGCGGCCCGAACATCGAGTAATAAGTGTAGAACGGCACCGTCTCCACCCCATGCGTGGCGTAGCTTGTGCCCGCGGCGATGAATGACGACATCGCGCCGGCCTCGGTGATGCCTTCCTCCAGTATCTGCCCGTCCTTCGCCTCGTGATAGTAGAGCAGCGACTTCTTGTCCACCGGCTCGTAAAGCTGACCCTTGCAGGAATAGATTCCGATTTCACGGAACAATGAATCCATGCCGAATGTACGAGCCTCGTCGGGGATGATCGGAACGATGTTCTTCCCAATGCCTTTGTGTCGCAACAACACCGTCAGCAAACGCACGAACGCCATCGTTGTGGAAACCTGGCTGGCCCCCGAACCTTTGAAGAATTCCTTGAAGAACTCCAGCGGCGGCACATCGAGCGGTTTGGCCGTTTTGTGGCGCGCGGGAACGAAGCCGCCCAGCGCTTTGCGACGTTCCAGCAGATATTTGATTTCAGGACTGTCGGCAGGGGGACGATAGAACGGCGTTTCCGCGATGACATCGTCGCTGATCGGGATGTTGAACCGCGCGCGGAACTCGCGCAGTTCCTTCTCGTTCATTTTTTTTTGCTGGTGCGAAATGTTGCGTCCTTCGCCGGCTTCGCCGAGACCGTAGCCTTTGACCGTTTTGGCGAGGATGACCGTGGGCTGGCCCTTGTGTTCCGTTGCTGCCTTGTAGGCCGCGTACATTTTGCGCGTGTCGTGGCCGCCGCGCATCAACTTGTGCAGTTGCGCATCCGTGAGATGCGTGACCAGATTGAGCAGTTCGGGATATTTGCCGAAGAAATGTTTCCTCACGTAACTGCCCGGCTCGACGACGTATTTCTGGTAATCGCCGTCCACCGCCTCCTCCATGCGCTTGAGCAACAAGCCCGATTTGTCGCGCGCGAGCAAATCGTCCCAATCGCTGCCCCAGACGACCTTGATGACGTTCCAGCCCGCGCCGCGGAAGGCGGCTTCCAGTTCCTGAATGATCTTGCCGTTGCCTCGCACCGGACCGTCGAGCCGCTGCAAGTTGCAGTTCACGACCCAAATGAGGTTGTCAAGATTCTCGCGCGAGGCGAGCGTCGTTGCGCCGAGCGTTTCCGGTTCGTCGCTTTCGCCGTCGCCGATGAAGCACCAGACCTTCGGCTCGTTCTCGTAGCTGACGAGTTTGCGCGCCTGGAGATAGCGATTGTAGCGCGCCTGATAGATGGACATGATCGGGCCGAGGCCCATTGAGACTGTCGGATACTGCCAGAACTCCGGCATCAGGTACGGATGCGGATACGAGGAGAGTCCGCCACCCTCAGCAAGTTCCTGACGGAAATTGTGAAGCTGGGTTTCACTGATGCGCCCCTCGAGAAACGCACGGGCATAAACGCCCGGGGCGGCGTGGCCCTGAAAATAAACCGAGTCGCCGGGAAAATCTCCGGACCGGCCACGGAAGAAATGATTGAACGCCACCTCGTACAGCGTTGCCGACGACGCGTAACTGGCAATGTGACCGCCGACATTGGTCGAGTGATTCGCCTTCACGACCATCGCCATGGCGTTCCAGCGCATGAGACTTTTGAGCTTCACCTCCGTCTGCCAGTCGCCGGGATAAGCGGGTTGGTCGCTGGCCGGAATGGTGTTGCAGTAAGGCGTGTTGAAACCGCGCGGCAGTTCGTGTTTTGAGGCGCGAAGGTCGTCGGCCAGTTTTTCGAGCAACTGCGCGGTGCGTTCCGGCCCTTGCGATTCGAGCGCGAGGTCCAGCACCGACTGCACCGAACGGGCGAGTTTGTCGCCGTTGGCGCGCAAATCGTGAGATGCGTTTTTTGTTTTGATTGTGGTGTTCACTTCAAAAACATTTGCCGGGTGAAATCAAAGGCTGGTTTCGCCCCCGGCAAGAGAGCCGGATTAAATCCAAAAAACACCGCCGACGCCAGACAAATTAGCACGACTGTTCGCGAATGAAAATCCTCGACCTCACGCTTCCATCGCCCGCGGAGAACCTTGCGTGCGAGGAAGCCCTGCTGGACATGGCGGAAACGGCGCACGGCGGCCAGGTGTTGCGGTTCTGGGAATCGCACTCGTATTTCGTCGTCGTAGGTTACGCGAACAAGGTGGCGACGGAAGTCCATCGCGCCGCGTGCGACGCCCGGCGCGTTCCCATACTGCGACGTTGCAGCGGTGGCGGCACGGTGTTGCAGGGGCCGGGCTGCCTGAATTACGCGTTGATACTGAAAATCGCCGACGGCGGTCCTCTCTCCACAATCACCAGCGCAAACAAAATCATCATGGAACGCAACCGTTCCGCGATGGAAACCCTGCTCCAACGCCCCGTTCACGTCTCCGGCCACACGGACCTTTCAGTGGATGGACTGAAGTTCTCCGGCAATTCACAGCGCCGACGGAAGCATCATCTGCTGTTCCACGGCACGATTCTCCTGAATTTCAAACTCGGGCTTGTTTCCGAGCTTTTGGCGATGCCGTCCAAGCAGCCGGATTATCGCGCGGACAGGTCGCACGGTGAATTCATAGTGAACATCGGGATGGATGCAGAATCAGTGAAAGCGGCGCTTTGCCGGGCATGGCGCGCGACGTCGCCATTGACGGTGCTTCCGCAATCTCAAATCCAGAGGCTGGTGGCGGAACGCTACGACCGCGACGATTGGAACTTCAAGTTCTGAATTTCCACCAACCGCGATGGAGCGCGGGCGGCTCGCCCGCGTGTTTCATGAAAGAATGACTGAAGAGGAATAACCCAGGGAACGGAGGAGATTCCAATGATGGCGTGCGACCACAATGGAATTCGTTCCCCTTTGTTGCCTCTGCAAAACTCAGTCGCCACAAACTCGCATTCGGGCCGACCACTCTCCTCGTGACATCACCCGAATTTGAACTTGCGCACAAACCGGCTCTTTCTGTCATCCTGTGCGCATGACCAGTTCAAAATCCATTCGACAATCCTTCAAACTCGCCAAAGAACGCTACGCTTCGTTGGGCGTCAACGTTGACCGCGCTCTCTCAGCCGTCGCAAAAGTTCCCGTTTCGCTTCACTGTTGGCAGGGTGACGATGTCGGCGGATTCGAGAATTTTGGCGGAGCGCTCACTGGCGGCATTGTGGCGACCGGCAATTATCCCGGCAAAGCCCGCACACCGGATGAACTCCGCCGCGATGCAGCCAAAGCGCTTTCATTGATCCCCGGCAAACATCGCTTCAACCTGCATGCGTTCTACGGCGAGTTCGGCGGCAAGAAAGTTGATCGCGTTGAAATCCAGCCCCGACACTTTCGCAACTGGATTGACTGGGCCAAATCGCTCGGCATCGGACTGGATTTCAATCCCACCTGCTTTTCCCACCCGAAATCAGCGGACGGTTTCACGCTGTCGCATCCCAACAAAGGGATCAGGGATTTTTGGATCGAACACTGCAAACGCTCGCGGGAAATCGGTGCAGCCATGGGAAAGGCTCTCGGCAAAACGACTGTCACCAACGTCTGGATTCCCGACGGCATGAAAGACTCACCCGCCGACCGCCGTGGCCCGCGCGAACGTCTCGAAGAATCGCTCGACGCCATTTTCCAGAAAAAACTCAACCCCAAGCACAACCTTGACGCCGTTGAAGGCAAGTTGTTCGGAATCGGCGCGGAAAGTTACACCGTGGGCATGCACGAGTTTTATCTAGGTTACGCCGTCAAGCATCAGACTCTGGTCTGTCTCGATGCCGGTCATTATCACCCGACCGAAAACATGGCCGACAAGATTTCGTCGGTGCTGTGTTTTGTGCCTGAGATTCTTTTGCACGTCAGCCGTGGCGTGCGGTGGGACAGCGACCACGTTGTCACGCTCACCGACGAATTGAACGCCATCGCGCAGGAACTCGTCCGTGGCGATTATCTTTCGCGCACGCACATCGGATTGGATTTCTTTGATGCCAGCATCAACCGCATCGCCGCGTGGACCATCGGCACGCGCAACATGATCCGTGCGCTGCTCATGGCCATGCTTGAACCTCACGCGCAGTACAAAAAATTGGAACGCGAAGGCGATTACACATCGCGCCTGGCTTTGATGGAAGAAGCCAAGACGCTGCCGTTCGGTGCCGTGTGGGATTACTACTGCCTCAAACAGGACGTGCCTGTCGGCGAACAGTGGCTCTCCGAGGTCAAACGTTACGAGGCGACGGTTCTCAGCAGGCGTTCCTGAAGCTGGAACACCGATACTACGGACCGTTTTCCGGCGGGGCGGCGATGCGGACGACGCGAAAGAATTCGGAAGGCGCGTCGGGCTGTGGATGGACTTCCAATGGCGGCTCCATCACATCGTCAGTCCAGTCCGCTAACGCAAGACATGTGGCCCGTTGCAGGCGATAACCGGGCGGCCACGAAAGGCGCAATGGACCGCCCGGAGTTTCGGCAGATTCATATTTAAGGTAGGGAATGAGCGTTCCCACCAACGTGCCGTCCAGAATCAGGTCGAATCGCACCGTGTAACCGGAGTCCGACACCGTCGTGAAGGAATGCCATCCCTCAAGCGGCAGCGTCAATGTCTCAACGCCGTCCTCCAGTTCGAGCGTTGCCTGCGTCGTGATCCGATTGGTCAGCATCGCGGACATCCATGCGCGCCCTGCAACGACAACGGAAGTGCTGGCCAGGACGATGTCGGTGGAAAGACTTGTTTCGTCGGAGGGTTTGATGTCGGGATCGCCCGGATTGGTGGTCAGCACGAACCGGTAGTCCATGGCCGACTTTGCCTCGGGCACAAAGCGCATCCGAACACCACGCGCCGGGAATCTTCCGTCCTGCATGGGGATGTTGGTGCTGACGGTTTCGAAACCCCATTGGCGACAGGCGACGTTTCCCAGCACCTGGATCTGCGGTGGAGGCGATGAAGGATTTCCCACCCGCGCTCCATAATTGCCCGGGGCCATTCCCGGCACGCCGTTCGTGTCCGGCTGCCAGATTCCGTTTTCCATCAACCCGATCCAGTTGTCGCCGGTGAAACGGATTCCATTGGTGGACACTTCCGCATGAATGTCTCCATTCCACGCCGTCAACCGGCTGTGAGGATGCGTGAAGTAATAGTTCAACACGTGGTTCAAACCGAACACGAGAACCGTGCCGCGCAGTTCCACGACGCTGCGATTGGTATCGAGGTTGAAAACCATGTGGTGCGTCGCCTGCGCATGACAGACGCACGCCGCAGAGATGAGGCACGCTACCGCGACACTCGCGAATGAGCGACAGCCCGTTCCGCACAACAAGCGCGACCGCCCCGGGTCAGCCGGAGCAACATGGCCGACCCCGACAGCATCGCGCGCAAATGCACGAC
>DAOLDN010000241.1:0-5999 GCA_035327385.1 Verrucomicrobiota bacterium
GGCGGGAAAATAGTATGGCGGATATTTCCGCAACTTGGAGGAGACGACGGAAAGAGTCTCTGAAATTATGTTTGTTTGAGACTTGTCACCTCGTCTCCTACCAGGTTTTGAGAAGCCTTAAACTTTTCTCCATACTTTTTGGCGACAGAATCCGCTTGGTCTGATAGATGAGTATTGACCCTTCCATGAAGCCCGACCCCCAACGTGAGGCCGCGTTGTTTCAAGCTGCCAACCAACTGACGGGCACCGCCCGTGCGTCATTCCTCGACGGCGCATGCCACGGTAATCCTGCTCTGCGCCAGCGCCTCGAAACATTGCTTGTAGCGCATGACCAACCAGAAGGCCCTCTGGCAGACTCCGCTCCGGCCGCTGCTGGCACGATGAAGATTGAGTTCACAGATGCGCCGGACGAAACCGTCGGCCAGAAAATCGGTCGTTACAAGATTCTGGAGAAAGTTGGCGAAGGCGGTTGCGGTGTGGTGTATGTCGCCGAGCAGACCGAGCCAGTGCGCCGCCGCGTCGCGCTCAAGGTCATCAAGCTGGGCATGGACACCAAGCAGGTCGTCGCCCGGTTTGAGGCGGAGCGACAGGCACTGGCCATGATGGACCATCCGAACATCGCCAAGGTGCTCGATGCGGGAACGACGGAGACGGGCCGGCCTTACTTCATCATGGAGCTAGTGCGCGGGATCAAGATTACCGATTACTGCGATCAGGAGAAGGTGACGACCCATGAAAGGTTGGAGTTGTTCATCCAGGTCTGTCACGCCATTCAACATGCCCACCAGAAGGGCATCATCCATCGCGACATCAAGCCGTCAAACATCCTCGTCACGCTGCACGACGGGGTGCCCGTGCCGAAGGTGATTGATTTCGGCATCGCCAAGGCGACAGAAGGCCGGTTGACCGACGCGACGGTTTACACGCAGTTGCATCAGTTCATCGGCACGCCGGCCTACATGAGCCCGGAGCAGGCGGAGATGAGCGGGCTGGACATTGATACCCGCAGTGACATCTACAGCCTGGGTGTCTTGCTTTACGAACTGCTGACGGGGCGAACGCCGTTTGATGCGCAGGAATTGATGTCGCAAGGGATTGATGCGATGCGTAAGACGATCCGGGAGAAAGACCCGGTTCGGCCCAGCACCAAACTGCACACGCTACAGGGTGATGAACTGACCACGACGGCCAAGCGTCACGGCGCGGATGTGCGCAAGCTGGTCAGCCAGTTGCGCGGCGATCTGGACTGGATCGTGATGAAGTGTCTGGAGAAGGATCGCAAGCGGCGTTACGAGACGGCCAACGGCCTTGCGGCGGACATCAAACGGCACTTGAGCAGCGAGCCGGTCACCGCTCGTCCGCCCAGCAAGTTGTATGAGTTCCAGAAGACGGTCCGGCGTCACAAGGTCGGTTTTGCCGCGACGGCGGCAGTCGTCGTCGTGTTGGCGGTGGGTGTTGCGGTGGCGAGTTGGCAGGCGGTGCGAGCCAACCACGCCAAAAGGGAGGCGCTCGCCGCGCAGGCCAGCGAATCGGTGCAACGCCAGAAGGCCGAGGCCAATGAGCAGCTGGCCGTTGTGGCGCAAGCATCGGAATCCAAGTTGCGCGAACAGGCACAGGTACAGGAACTGGCCGCCCGCCAGCGCGCTTACGCCTCTGACATGAACGTCGCTCAGCAGGCGCTGGCCGGGAACAATTTGGGCCGGGCGCTCGACTTACTGAATCGGCAGCGGCCTGAGCCCGGCCAGAAGGATTTGCGTGGTTGGGAATGGCGTTATCTTTGGGGACAGACTCACAGCGACGCGCTGTTCACACTGTGTCAGAAGACTGAAATTCAGTCGCTCACGGTTTCCGCCGATGGCAGGTGGGTGGCCATCGGCTTGGTTCACAGGGACGGGCTGTTTGTTTACGATCTTCAGACGCGAAAGGAAGTGGCTCATCTCGCAGCGGGTGAGGGTAGCGTGCGCGCCGCCTTCTCTCCCGCTCAACCGTTGCTGGCATTCACGAGCGAGAACATTCTGGCTTCGGGGAAGCTACAAGAAACGTTGCGTCTTTGGAACGCGGCGACGCGGAAGTTGGTGGGAGAATTCCCGCTGGATGGTTTTGGTGTGGGAGTGGTGTTCTCCCAAGACGGACGGACGTTGGTGACTTCAACCGCAGAGGGGAGTATCACGCTCTGGCAGATCCCTGATGGAACAAAGCAGGCCAGCCATCCTTGCGAGCAACAGGCCGATATGGCTCCGTCAACTGGCTTTGCCGCAACCTCGGACCTTCGGCTGGCAGCTTACTCGACAAGGACCGGTCAGATCCGCGTCCAGAATTTACGCGATGGCCAGGAACTGTGGAGGGCGGTGGCCTCCAAGGCATATATCACAGCGCTTGCGTTTTCACCGGACGGCAAAACTTTGGCGTCTGCCGCCGGCTTCGGCGAGTCGGACATCCGCCTGTGGGACGTCGCCACGGGCAAGGAAACAGGCCGGCTGGAAGGCCACCAAGGCTGGGTCGGCTCTTTGGTGTTTTGGCCGGATGGCAAAAAGCTGGCGTCGGCGAGCGCAGATCAGACGATTCGCACATAGGACATCTCCAGCCGCCAATGCCTGGACGTGCTGCGGGGTCATCGTCAGGAGGTTTGGCGGTTGGCCTTGCTGCCCGATAACCGGACGCTCGTCAGCGGCTGCAAAGACGGCACAGTATGCGTTTGGGATACGTCGATTACTCATCCACGTCCACAGAGCATCACTTGGTCCGATAGAATCGCGGATTGGCGTTTTACACCTGATGGCCACTCGGTGGTGACGTTGAACCACGAGGGCAGGCTCATGCGCTCATACGGAGTTGGCTTTCAAGAGAAGGAAGCCTTGCTCGAAATCGGCAGTATGGCGAATAAACTGGCCAACTGGGGCAATTCCCTGTTGCGGCCGTATTTGTTGTCGCCTGAAGGACGTTTTCTGGCCTGTGGGTCCACCAACGGCGCGATCACGGTGTGGGACGTATCACGACGGTCCGTTTGGCGTGAATTCAAGCCCGGCGAAGGGCAAGCAACCCCGCTAGGCTTTCTGGCCCGGGGAAGCCGGCTGATCTGCCACACGAGCACTGAGAACCACCTCTCCGAGTGGGACCTGGAAACCAATCGCGAAGTCCAGACCTGGCCGGCGCCAGCACTCATTGCCGCATTCGCTCTCTCGCCGGATGAACGAATGGGGATCGCAGCGGGTTGGAGCGGAGGGGTTGTTGGGCGAGATTTGCCGGCTAACACCACCACCGAACTGTCGCTCGATGCGCTGGAGGGTTTTTCAGTCGCGTTCTCGGCCGACGGGAAACTGCTTGCCATCCCCAGCGCCCTGGGGTTTGCGAGGGTCTGGGACACGGCAACCTGGCGGCAAGAAGCGACACTCAGTGGCTTTTTAAACTCCGTTAACGCCGTGGCCTTCTCACCGAACGGCAGGCGGCTTGCCACGGGTGGCAGCAACCCGGATGATGCTCTGCGACTTTGGGATGTGGACAGTTGGCAGGAGCTGCTCACCCTGAAAGGCGAAGGATCAGTGCACATTTCCACGGCTTTCTCTCCTGATGGCAATTCCATCGGCGTCATGAGCCGGGACGGCTTCCTGCACGTCTGGCAAGCGCCGACGTGGGAAGAAATCAATGCGGCGGAGGCGAAAGAGCGGACAGCGGACGAGCAGTAGCGGTAACACTCTCGTCAGGATGGGCCGTCCGGCGGCAATGAGACGTGTTTCGTTGGATTGGCTGGCACTACGCCATGTCTCTCGATTCAACCTGTGGAGGCGGTGGGCAGGCGGGATTGATCCATTGAATGACTTCAGCCCAGCCTGCGCTTTCTTCATCGTGCTGAAGATAACCGTGGATCGGCTTCACTCCAGTCCAGCCGTCCTTGAGGTGGATGCTCAACACGGGATCGAACAGTTTCTGGTCCAGGACCGCATTCACGTAATCCGTGATGTTCATCGTCGAGCGATGTTTTCCGTAGCCGGGCAACCGGCTTGCACCCACCATGCGCCACAGTTTTTCCTCCACAACCAGAAGCCGCGCCTGTTCGGTCAACACGCGGGCGAGTCCGTGATGTTGGTGGTCCGGATGCACCATGATGTCCGCTCCATAAAGCGATGGCCCTTGAGGATTGTGATCCAGAAACGAACCACCTGCCGTGAGGATGTCCCACGGATCATCCATGTGAAAATCCGTCATGTTCAATCGCAGCGTGAAATGTACACCGGCGACCGCACCTGAATCCCTTGCGATGGCAGCGAACTGGCCCTGCGGGAACACCTGACGATGGTCTTCCAGTTCCTCGAGCGTGTAAGCTTCTTCGCTCGGGTAAACCCGTTTGCAGATTTCGATGATCGCCTGATGGTCCTGGGGCTCGACGAGGCGGAACACGTAGTTGGTTAAATCCATGCGGTCATCCTAAGTGGAGAGCGAAGGTCACTCAATAACTGTCGTGCTTTGGCTTGTGTGAGCCTTCCACCGGCACACCGGTTTCAGACTGACAGTTCGGACTGGTCGGACAAACCGCCCGCCGATTAATCTCTGGCGTATGAGCCCCTCCGAAAACTCCGACCCGCTGCTGCCGCATGGTGGTTACCGAAAGTTGCGGAGTTACAAGGTGGCGGAGGTGGTGTATGACGCGACGGTGGTGTTTTGCCGGAGGTTCTTTCCAGACGACCGGCGGATGTCAGATCAAATGGTGCAGGCGGCGCGGAGTGGTGTGCGCAACATCAGCGAGGGCAGCGGCATGGCGGCTACCTCCCGCAAAAGTGAATTAAAGCTCACCAATGTGGCGCGCGCCAGTTTGAGCGATGAATTGCTGCGCGATTACGAGTCGTTCCTGCGGCAACGCGGGCTGCGTGTCTGGCCGAAAGATTCACGCGAGGCGCTGGCGATGCGTGCGCGGCTGGCGCAGGATTGTGCGGAGGTTTTGCCTCGTGCCAAGCAAGGTGTGGTGCGGCTCACAGGTTTGTTCGGGCTGGCGGAGTTTGTAGAGAAAGCGGAACCAGAACTGGCCGCCAACGCGATGCTCTGCGCCGTGAACCAGGCGGCCTACCTGTTGAAACGGCAGGTGCAAAGACAGGGGCAGGATTTTTTGGAGAAAGGTGGGTTCACGGAGAAACTGTATGGAGCAAGAAAGAGGAGTCTTCGGTCGGATGGGTCGGACAAGTCTGACAAACCCAACTGCCCCAACTGCGGCAAGCCCATGTTGCTGCGCACAGCCCGCAAAGGCCAGAAAGCCGGGCAACCATTTTGGGGCTGCACCGGCTATCCAGATTGCAAGGGAACGCGCCTTGTGGAGCGTCAGTAGCGGTAATGCTCTGGCTTGTAAGGGCCGTCCTGCGGCACGCCGAGGTAGTCGTCCCGCCGTGCGGGATTGGTCAGCACGACGCCGATTTTTTCCTGGTGCAGACGCGCGACTTATTCGTCGAGCTTCTTGGGCAGACGATAGACAGTTGGCCGACCTTTCCCGCCGAAGGAACAATAGCGGACGGCTTAACTGCGGGTCACTTCGATTCCAACGCGGCTGCAACCGCCGCGTATGCGTGTGGGTTTATGATGCGCTCCTGTTCGAGCCGCAGGTTTGATTTGCTAACAAGCTGGTAAGTTTCAGATTCTGCTTCGGTTAGAGATTCCTCGATTCGAACAGCGGACGAAACGCCGGGCTGACACAACGGGCGAAATTGATTCAACGTCGCCATGTCCATCATCAAACTTCGGATTTGTGGAAATGCCGTGCGAAGTCGGGCTAGAATCTCAAAGCCCTGCGCGTCAATGTCGCCCCAATAGAACAGGTCGCAGTCAGCGAGCCAGTACACGCCGTGCAGCAACGCGGCTGCGTTGCCCGCGCCCCACACCGCTACCGCCTGTGGCAACTCCGGTAGGGTGAGAAAAGTCATTTTGTTTTCCGAGACCACGACGCGGAGTTGTCTCCAACCAAGCCTGCGGAATTCGCTATACGGCAACGTCAGGTCTGGAAACGGAACACCGAGTTT
>DAOLDN010000242.1:0-5990 GCA_035327385.1 Verrucomicrobiota bacterium
GGGGTATTTAGATTTTGCCCTGCCGGCTTTGAACGACCGTTGGCACTCCTCCCCGAGCCACAGGCCCATGATGTTTTTTAGCAGCCGATACGTGCCGTCCACACCGCCCTCGTTGGTCATGTTCAATTCCAACGCGCGTTTGCCGAGAACGGCTTTGCGAACTTCGACGCCCATCAATGACCATGTGCCCGAACTGATGTAAGCCCAGTTGGCCCTGCCGGTGTTGGCGGTGGGAACGCCCGCGACGGCGGATGCCGTGTCATGCGCCGGCGGCGCGACGACTCGCACGTTGCTCAATCCCGTTCGTCGCGCCACGGACTGCCGCAGTTTTCCGAGCGTGGTTCCGGGAGGGACGACCGGCGGGAACAATTTCACCGGCAATCCAAATTTCCTGAGCAACGGCGCGGCCCAGGCGCGTTTCAGCGGGTTGAGACATTGCGACGTGCTGGCGATGGTGAATTCCGCGGCGCGCGATCCGCACAGGCACCAGTGGATGAAATCCGGCATGAACAGAAAACGGTCCGCGTGCGCGAGCAGGCCGGGGTTTTGTTTTTTGAGCGCGAGCAATTGATACAGCGTGTTGAGCTGCATGAATTGCAGGCCGGTCTGCGCAAAGATTTCCGCGCGCGAAACTTTTTTGAACGCGGCCTCCATCACGCCGTCGGTGCGGGCGTCGCGATAATGAAACGGCAGGCTGAGAACTTCGTCGTTTTCTGTCAGCAGCACGAAGTCCACGCCCCAGGTGTCCGCGCCGACGGAGACGACTTGTTTGCCGTATTGTTTCCCGGCAAGTGTCAAACCGCTTTGAATTTCGCTCCACAGCCGCAGCACGTCCCATCGGAGCGTGTCGTTGAAATGCGTGGGTCCGTTGGGAAAGCGATGCACTTCCTCAAGTCGGATGGTTTTTCCGTTCCAGATGCCCGCGATGACGCGTCCGCTTTCGGCGCCCACGTCAACAGCCAGATAGACCTTTTCCCTTTTGCTCATGCGTTCCCTTTTTAATCCAGATGAAACACTTCCTTCAACGGTTTTTCCACGGGGGAATTGTCGGCGTTGACCTCCATCAATGGCGACATGAAGTCCCACCATTCGCGGACAATGGGCAGTTTTGGCAGTTCCGAAAGCGCGCGCGGGTCGGCCACTTTTCTCACGGCGAAAAGCGACAGCGTCTGTTCATCGAGAAAAATGGAGTAATCGGAAATGCCCGCCTCACGGATCTGGCGCGCGAGTTCGGGCCAGATTTCGTCGTGCCGCTTTTTGTATTCCGTCTCGAAGCCCGGTTTGAGCTTCATGATGAAGGCTTGTCTATGCATGTCAGCGGACTTTCAAAGTGTTTGCAGGACGCGGTTCGTTGCGGCCTGTTTGAGGGCGCGGCCAGAAGGTCGCCAATGCGTCTTGCGGCGAAACGGATCAATGGCCCATCGCCTGGCCCTTCATCCATGTTCCGAAACCGATGATGACCGTGGACAGGATCAGGGTGAAAATGCCGACGGCGATCAGCATGTGCGCCTTTTTGCTGGAGCCTTTCCACTCGTGGAAAATCCAACCCCACATGGTGCTGAAGATGATGATGCTGGCCATGTGCAGCGTCCAGCTCGCGAAACCATATTTGCCCATCTGCGTTTCGCCCATCGTGTAGAAGAAGAATTGCAGGTACCAGGTCGTTCCGGCCAGGGCTGAAAAGAAGTAATTGCGGAAACGCGGCACCAGCAGCTCGCCGGGTGTGGGAGCGGTGGCCGCAGTGGCCGAGCCGCCACCGTGTTCACCGCCGGTTGCCGACAGGCCGGCGTGTTCAGGCCGGGCATACGCCGCCAGGTACTGATAGCCGGTGCGGTTTTTCAAGTTCAGCAGTACGCACCAGATGAAGTTGGTGGTGAACCCGCCCAGCAACACGACCACCAGTTTGGGCAGTCCGGTCCACAACGTGGAAGTGCCCGCCGCTGCGGAAGCTTCGCCGATGGGATTGCCTGCGGTCAACGCGAAGGAAAAGCAAGCGCTCATGATTCCCGAAAACGTCGCCACCAGAATGCCCTTGCCGAAGCTGAATTCCTTGATGGCCTTTTTCTTTTCCGCCTCCGGCATCTCGCGTTCCTTCGTCAGGCCGGCCCAGGCGGCAATCAGGATTCCGAGCAGACAGATGAACACGCCAAACAGTGTCACCTGGCCCGGAGCCGTTGAGGCAATTTGCGAAATGGATTCCGGCACGGGGATGGACGGCACGAACATCTTGAAGATGGGCGGCAACAATGTTCCGAACGCCGCGCAATACCCCAGTGCGACGCCCATGCCCAGCGACATGCCCAGATAGCGCATCGTCAATCCAAACGTCAATCCGCCGAAACCCCACATCGCGCCGAAGAAATACGTCCACCAGAGTGTTTTCATTTCCTGCTGCTTGAGCACGCCCATCAGGTCGTTGGTCATGAAATAGGCAAGCACCCACGGACAGATGATCCATGAGAAAAACCCGCCCACCAGCCAGTACACCTCCCAGGCCCATTTGCGCACGGCCTTGTAGGGAACATAAAAACTTCCGGAGGCAAGGCCGCCGAGCCAGTGAAAGAATACGCCAAGAAAGGGGTTCATCGCTTTGAGATAGAGTTAATTTGCGTGCGGTTAATTACGGGATTCAACGCCCTGTGGACAAGACTTCTTTTTTCCATACGCATCGCCCATTCGGGTGAGGGACTGAGAAAGTGTCGCGCTCGAAGAAGGGTAGTCCTCCAACGGTTATGTGCGGATTTGGACTTATTTCTGTGATGCGATGCGGGATGGTGGAAACATTTTCTTGAGAAGCGTGCTCGGCTGAAAAGCGCCAGAGGGCTGGCGCAGTCCAAGACGCTGTCGCGTTTGGCGGTGATGATCTGTGTCGCGAAGCGTCTTGGAGTGTGGGGGTCCTCCGCCGCTGATTCGGACCCCCGCGTCAAACGGAAGAGGGTTGAACGTCGTAAGCCTCGACGTTTTCGTTTGATTTGTTTGATTGCCGCTTGACCCCTTGGGAATGATGACGATGATAACTGCGTGTGTTGAAGGTGGGTGTTCGGAGGCTTCCGCTCAATGTGTCGTCGTTTTTATCAGGGGGTTCAGGGCGTTATTGTCGTGCTCGGATTCGTCCTGTGCGTGAATCAAGTCCATGCCGCGACGTTGACGTGGACCAACACCCTCGGCGGCGACTGGGGCAACCCGCTCAACTGGTCGCCCAATCAAACACCAGGCCCGTTGGACAGCGCGACGCTGAGTTTGAACGTCAGCGTCACCAACTACGCGCCGTCCCTGATCTTTGACTTCACCCTGGCAAACGGCACCTTCCGAAGCATCGCTCCGCTCAATGTGGGCGGAACGATGAACTGGACCGGCGGCAGCATCGCCAGTGGTTCAATCCTGACCATCTCTTCCGGCGCAACATTGAATTTCACCAACAACATCACACGGGACATCCCCGGCGTGACGCTGAACAACGCAGGCACGGTCATCTGGTCGGCGGGTGCGATTCGCGGAGGCAACAACACCGTCATCCACAACGCCGGCCTTTGGGATTGCCAATCCGACGCCACGTTCACCGGCAATACCTTCGGCGGCGGTTCGTTCTTCACCAACTCCGGCACATTCCGCAAATCCGTCGCGACAGCCACCACGACATTGAGCGCGGTTTCGCTCCACAACACCGGCACTGTGAATTTGCAGACCGGGACGGTGAATTTCGCAGGCGGCCTGACTGGAGCCGGGAATTTCACCGGCGCGGGCGAAGCGCAATTGAGCGGAAACGTCAACGCCACAGTGAACGGCTCGTTGAACTGGAACGGCGGAAACATCACAGGCGGTTCGACGTTGAACGTCAATGGCACGGTTCACTGGTCCAGCGGGTCCATTGGCGCTGGTTCGGTCATCAACGTTGCGGCCCCGGCGTTTCTCAACATCACCAACGGCACCCACGATTTGAACGGCACGACACTGGACAATCTGGGGACGGTGCTTTGGTCGGGAGGGCAAATTCGCGGAGGTGCCGGCGCTACAATCAACAACTCCGGCCTCTGGCACAGCCTTGCAGACACCACATTCAACGGCTCCGTTTTCGGCGGCAGTTCCTCGTTCACCAACAGCGGAACATTCCGAAAGTCCGTTGCCACAGGGTCAACCACTTTCAATTCCACACCGTTTCACACTGCGGGCACTGTGGACATTCAAAGCGGAACGGCGGCGTTCGCCTCCGGCTTGACCGGCGATGGAACATTCAGCGGCGCGGGTTTTGTGCAAATGAGCGGAAACGTCAACATCACGATCAATGGCGTAATGAACTGGGGCGGTGGCAGCATGAGCAGTGGTTCAACGTTGAACGTCGCCGCCAACGCGCTGTTGAATCTGACGAACAGCGCCACTCGCGACATTCCCGGCAGCACACTCCACAATACAGGCACTGTCGTATGGCGCTTGGGCAACATCCGCGGCGGGACTGGATCCGCCATCAACAATACCGGCCTCTGGCAGGTTCAGGGGAATTTCGATTTCAACAACGCTTTTGCTGGCACCTGGACATTCACCAACTCAGGAACATTTCGGAAATCACTCTCGTCGGGTACCACAACATTCAGCGGTGTCGGCATTCAAAACACCGGCACGGTGGACGTTCAAACAGGAACAGTTGCCTTCAGCGGCGGCTTGACCGGCGACGGAACATTCAGCGGCGCGGGCTACGTGCAATTGGGCGGAAACATCAACGCCACGATCAACGGCACGATGAACCTGGGCGGCAGCAGCATGAGCGGTGGTTCGACGTTGAACATCGCCAGCAATGCGTTGTTGAATCTCACCAACAATGCAACGCGCGACATTCCGGGCAGCGTCCTCAACAACGCGGGCACGGTCGTCTGGAAGGCAGGCCAGATTCGAGGCGGAACGGGATCGCTCATCAACAACAGCGGCCTGTGGCATGTTCAGGGGGATTTCGATTTCAACAACGCCTACGGAGGCAACTGGACGTTCACCAATTCCGGCACGTTCCAAAAATCGGTCGCATCCGGCGTCACCTCCTTCAGCGCGGTCAGTTTTCAAACATCGGGGTCTGTGGACGTGCAGACGGGAACAATCGCCTTCAGCGGAGGGCTTGTCGGCAACGGCACATTTGGGGGCGCGGGATTGATTCAAATGGGTGGAAACGTCAACGCCACTGTGAACGGAACGATGAATTGGACCGGCGGCGGTACTCTGAGCAGCGGTTCGGTGTTAAACATCGCCACCAACGGCACGCTGAACATCGTCCAAACGACCGCGCACGACATGCCGGGCACGACTTTGAACAATCACGGCACTGTGGTCTGGAGTGGCGGTCAGATCCGCACTGGCACTGATGGGATTATCAACAACACCGGGCTTTGGTTGGTTGAATCCGCCTCCAGCCTCAATACCGCGTTCGGTGGCACGGCCATGTTCACCAACTCCGGAACATTCCGAAAATGGGTCGCCGCCGGTACAACGACGATTGACAGCGGGATCACGTTTTGGAACAGCGGAACAACCGAGGTGCAATCCGGCTCGCTCGCGTTGAACGGAATTCCCATCCAGACGGAAGGAAACTTGCGTCTCACGGGTGGAAGTCTTTCCGTGGCTCAACCGTTTCAATTGCTCGGCGGATTGCTGGCGGGTTCAAACACCATCACCGGCACCGTCACCAACAACAGCATCGTCAAACCGGGAGACGACGTTCCCGGATTGCTCGCCGTTTCGGGCGGTTACACGCAGACTGCCGACGCTTCCCTCGACGTTCAGCTCGGCTCGACGAACGTCGCCACCGGCTACGACCGTCTCGCAATCGGCGGCACGGCCAATTTCAACGGCACTCTCAACGTCACGTTGCTGGACCCGTTCGTCCCGTCGGTGGGCGACACGTTCCGCGTGCTGACATTCGGCTCGCGATTGAACGATTTTACCGAAGTCAACGGACTGGTGATCCAGACGAACCTCGCGCTGATCGCCAATTACACCGGCAACGCGCT
>DAOLDN010000243.1:0-5951 GCA_035327385.1 Verrucomicrobiota bacterium
CCCGCCTCCACTTCACATTCGCCCGGAGCAACCGTTCCCGCGTCGTCCACGGTCAACGGCCGCCCCGCCCGTACCGCAACCACGGTCGCCAGGACCGCAAGACAACCGGCAAGCCTCTGAAATGTAATCCGCCAAGTGTTACGCACTTTATATTTAGTAACACCATTTGCGGCATTGGGTCAAGCGCGGGGATTTGACACGCCGGGCCGGTTGCCTACGATTTCATCAACACATGAAAAAAGAATCCGTCACACGCTTCAGCGTCTCGCTCCCGCCGTCGTTGCTCGAACAACTCGACGAGATGACATCTGAGAAAAGTTATGACAACCGTTCGCTCGCCATCGCGGACATGATCCGTGCGCAACTGGTGGAGCATCGCCAGAAATTCGGCACGGAAGAGATTTGCGGGACGATCACTCTGGTCTATGACCACCACAAGATGCACGTGCAGGAAACGCTCACCGACATCCAGCACGACCATCACGACGTGATCCTTTCCACCGTCCACGTTCACCTGGACCACCACAATTGCCTGGAAGTGTTGATCGTCCGTGGCAAAGCGGCCGTGGTGCGCAAGATCGCCGATGAACTCATCGCCGCCAAAGGCGTCAAGCACGGCAAACTGACCGTGACCACGACAGGCAAGGATTTGCCGACTTGACGTTGCGCGGGAATTTTGGATGCGGATGGCGGAGGATTCACTCGCCGGGCGATGATCATCGCTGGCAACCCGCCGTTCTCGCCCGGCGTGCCGATGGATAAAACTCCGAAACGCATGGAGAATTCTCTGTTCTTTGCGTCATCGTGGTCTTTCTGCTTTGCCTTCGCTCAACGGCAAATATGATTTCGCCGTGAATCACATGCGCCTGCCAGTCGGTCGCGCCCGGGCTGTCCGTGAATCGGTCGCCGGTGCGGCGGCGGCGCTGTTTTTGATTTCGCAGGCGGTTTTCGCGCAGACCGTCACAAACCCGTCCACGTCCATCACCAGTTCCGCAACCGAACTGCCGCCGCCGGTCACGTTGACCACCCAGCAGGACCATCAGCGCACGATGAAACTCCTCGGCATCACTTCGATCCGGCGCGGACGGGACGGGAACAATCCCCAGTCAACGAACTACGCCAATTACGACGAAGCCAAAGCCAATCCGTTCCCCGACCTGCCCGATCCGTTGCGATTGAAGAACGGTCGGCCGGTGACAACTCCAGAGATGTGGTGGCGGCAACGCCGGCCGGAAATTGTCGAGGACTTCGACCGCGAAATCTATGGACGCGTCCCTTCGATCACGCCAAACGTGAACTGGGAAGTCACGAGCACGACTCGCGACACGAACAACGGAGTGCCGGTGATCACCAAACAACTGGCCGGGCGCGTGGACAATTCCAGTTACACCAACATCAGCGTGAACATCCAGCTCACGTTGACCACCCCTGCTGCGGCGACAAATCCCGTGCCGGTCATCATGCAATTCGGCTTCGGCGGGTTCGGAAGGTTTCGAGGAACAAACCCGGCGGCTGGAACGAATCGTTTCCGCGGCCCGCCGCCCGGCGGAGGACCGACGTGGCAACAACAGGCGCTGGCAAAGGGCTGGGGTTACGCCGTGCTCGTTCCCAACAGCATCCAGGCGGACAATGGCGCGGGCCTCACTTCAGGCATCGTCGGCCTGTGCAACAAAGGCCAGCCGCGCAAGGTGGACGATTGGGGCGCGTTGAAAGCGTGGGCCTGGGGCGCGAGCCGTGCGCTGGATTATTTTGAAACGGACACGGCCGTGGATGCGAAACGGGTGGCTCTGGAAGGTCATTCCCGTTACGGCAAGGCCACGTTGGTGGCGATGGCGTATGAACCGCGCCTGGCCGCCGCTTACGTCAGTTCCTCCGGTCACGGCGGAGCAAAACTGCACCGTCGCGACTGGGGCGAGATCGTCGAGAACGTCGCCGGCAGCGGCGAGTATCATTGGATGGCCGGCAACTACATCAAATACGCCGGGCCGCTGAACTGGAACGACCTGCCCGTGGACTCGCACGAACTCATCGCGCTGTGTGCGCCACGGCCCGTGTTCATCGGCGCGGGCACTCGCGAAAAGGGCGACGGCTGGGTGGACGCCAAAGGTTCGTTCATGGCCGCCGCCGCCGCCGGCCCGGTGTACACACTGCTCGGCAAACGGGCGATGGACTGCAAGGAGTTCCCGCCCGTGGAAACACTTTGCGACGGCGACATCGCATTCCGTCAACACGCGGAGGGCCACATCGAAGCCCCCAACTGGCCCGTGTTCCTCGAATTCGCAGCGCGCTATTTCAATCCTCCATCCCACGGCAACAACAGCAAATCCTCGACTCATTAAGATTGACGACAAGCCCGATTCGCAGCCCATGCTAACCTTCATTCACGACCTCAAACACAAAAACACAATGAATACTCCAAAACATCTGAAACACTTCACGCTCGGCGCGCTCACCGTCGCGCTGTCAACACTCCTGACCACCGGCTGCAAAACCACAGGCGACGCCTGCTGCCCGACAACTATCGAAACTTCCGCAGCGCCGGCAGTGGCGGCCCCCGCGCCCGCCACGGCGGCTGTCGCGCCCGAAGCCGCCAAACCCGCGCCGCCCGTCGTCAAGCCTTCAACCGTGCGCATCAAGACGGCCACCGTCTCTCCCTTCACCGACACAGACGGCAACGTGTGGCTGGCGGACCAGGGATTCGCCGACGGCGAGACGATTGACCGTTACGGCATCACGATCTCGAACACGAGCAACCCCGGCATCTACCTTTCCGAGCGTTACAGCATGACGGCCTTCTCGTATCCCCTGCCCAACGGCAACTACGTCGTCAAGTTGCACTTCGCCGAAACCTTCGAGGGCATTGAAGGGCCGGGCGACCGCGTGTTCTCGTTCAACGTGGAAGGAACGGAATTCAAGGACTATGACATCTGGGTGAAGGCCGGCGGACCGTTGCGCGCCCACGTGGAGTCCGTTCCGGTCGAAATCACGGACGGCAAACTCGACATCACTTTCACACCCAAGATCGAGAATCCGTGCATCAACGGGATTGAAATCATCCCGGCAAGCTGACGCGTTGCCTCAACGGGTCCGAGTCCAAATGGACACCCGCGCCATCATTCGTCCGATCACGCTCATCGCCATGACCGCCATGTTGTTTTCGATGGCCGGCACGAACCTGGCCCAACCGACCGCGTTGGGCCAGTTCGACGGCCATTGCGACATCGGCCAGCCCAAACTCACGGGCTCGGCCAGTTACGACGCCGCCAGTCAGGAATACACACTCACGGCCGCCGGCACGAACATGTGGTATGGCACGGACCAGTTCCACTTCGTCTGGAAAAAGATGAAGGGCGATTTCATCCTGCGAACGCGCATCGAGTTCGAGGGAAAAGGCGTTGATCCGCATCGCAAACTCGGCTGGATGGTGCGTCCCAATCTCGATGCGGACGCGCCCTATGCCGATTGCGCCGAACACGGCGATGGACTCACCTCGCTGCAATTCCGTCGCAGCAAGGGCGCCAACACCGAGCAGATCGTGCTGCCCGTCACCAACGCCAACGTGCTCCAGTTCGAGCGCAAAGGAAACACCTACATCTTCTCGGCAGCGCGCTACGGCGAAACCTTCGTCAGCCGCGAACTGACCAACTTCAATCTCGGCGACGACGTTTACGTGGGATTATATCTCTGCTCCCACAACGGCGACGTGGTGGAGAAGGCGAAGTTTCGCGACGTGCGGATCGTGCGCCCGGTCAAGGAAGGCTTCACGCCCTATCGCGATTACATCGGCAGCGTACTGGAAATCCTCGATGTCCACACCGGCAAACTCGAAATGATTCACAGGTCCGCGCAGCCGTTCGAAGCACCTAACTGGACCACGGACGGGAAGGAATTGATCTATAACATCAGCGGTCGCGCCGAAGGCTGGGGACGACTGGCGCGCTTCGACCTCACCACGCGCACGCCGACGCTCATTGACACCGGCACGTGCATCAAGAACAACAACGATCACGTGTTGTCGTTCGACGGCACGATGCTCGCCATCAGCGACCAGAGCGCGCCCGGCGGACAATCCACCATTTACACCCTGCCCTCCTCCGGCGGCACACCCAAACGCATCACGCCATTGACGCCGTCCTATCTTCACGGCTGGTCGCCCGACGCCAAATGGCTCGTCTATACAGGAGGCCGCACCAACAAATACGACATCTACAAAATCCCCTCCGAAGGCAGCGGCCCGGAAATCCGCCTGACAGATTCACCCGGATTGAACGATGGACCGGAATTCTCGCCGGACGGCAGATACATCTACTTCAATTCCAACCGCACCGGTAAAATGCAAATCTGGCGGATGAAACCCGACGGCAGCGAGCAGGAACAGGTCACCAACGACGAATTCAACAACTGGTTTCCGCACTTTTCACCGGACGGAAAATGGATCGTCTTCATCAGTTTCCCCAAGGACATCGATTCCAAGGACCATCCTTACTACAAGCATTGTTACCTGCAACTGATGCCCGCCAGCGGTGGTCCGTCAAAGATTATCGCCTACCTCTACGGCGGTCAGGGAACGATCAACGTCCCATCGTGGTCGCCGGACAGCACGCGCATCGCGTTCGTGAGCAATTCAGCGATGGATTAACCTCGGAACAGCCCCGACTATGAACGCACCATTCATCCCCATCAAATCCGTTGTCAGTGGGCGGCGCGCGCCGCTCGCAATCCTCGTCCTCTGCCTCCTGTCCATCATCAATCCCGCGATCGCCGACGACGGCTACCGGCTCTGGCTGCGTTACGATCCGTTGCCCAAGGATTACGTTGAACGCGCACGCCCGAACCTGAACGCACTGGTCGTGACCGGCGAGTCAGCCGTTTTTGACGCCATCCGCTCGGAACTTCATTCCGCCTGTTCCGGCTTCATGGGCGCGCCCGTTCCGAGGGCCGACGATGTCGAACGCGACGGCGCGGTCATTGTCGGCACTCCGCAAAGCTCGCGATTGATCGCCGGTTTGAACTGGGACCAGGCCCTCAAAGCGGTCGGCCCGCACGGATTCATCCTCCGCTCGACCACGGTCAAGGGACACAAGGCCATCGTCATCGCCGCCAACACCGAGACGGGCTGTATTTACGGAACATTCCATTTCCTGCGCTTGCTCGGCACGGCGTCGCCGGTGGACAACCTCACCGTGAGCAGTTCGCCGCGGTTCAAGCTGCGGCTGCTCAACCACTGGGACAATCTCAACGGCAGCATCGAACGCGGTTACGCGGGCAAATCCCTGTGGAACTGGGCGGAACTGCCGGACAAGGTGGACGGGCGGCTGCGCGACTACGCCCGCGCCAACGCCTCCATCGGCATCAACGGCACGGTGCTCAACAACGTCAATTCGGATTCCCGCTCGCTCAATGCCGATTACCTGCGCAAAACGGCGGCCATCGCCGATGTGTTCCGGCCTTACGGCGTGCGAGTCTTTCTTTCAGCGCGCTTCTCCGCACCCATCGAGCTGGGAGGACTCAAGACCGCCGACCCTCTGGACGCCGAAGTCGCCGCCTGGTGGAAGGCGAAGGCGGACGAGATTTACGGACTCATTCCCGACTTCGGAGGTTTTCTGGTAAAGGCCAACAGCGAAGGCCAGCCCGGACCGCGAACCTACAATCGTGACCATCTGGACGGCGCCAACATGCTCGCCGCCGCGCTGGCACCGCACGGCGGCATCGTGATGTGGCGCGCGTTCGTCTACGACATGAAACCCGGCTACGACCGCGCGGGCGCGGCCTTTGAACAGTTGCAGCCGTTCGACGGAAAATTCGCCACCAACGTGCTGATTCAGGTCAAGAACGGCCCCATTGATTTCCAGCCGCGCGAACCGTTTCATCCGATGTTTGGCGCAATGCCCAAAACCCCGCTCATGCCCGAACTCCAGATCACCCAGGAGTATCTCGGCTTCGCCAACCAT
>DAOLDN010000244.1:0-5942 GCA_035327385.1 Verrucomicrobiota bacterium
CTGCGCCGCCAGCGGATCGCGATCTTCGGCGACTACGACGTCGACGGCGTCACCTCCACGGCGTTGCTCATCGAAGTGTTCCGCGCCCTGGGCTGGCGCGTTGAATTTTATTTGCCGCACCGCATGGACGAGGGCTACGGCCTGAGCCGCGACGGTGTTGAGAACTGCCTCAAAAGGTTTCCCGTCACGCTGCTGTTCGCAGTGGACTGCGGTTCGACGGCCGCCGAAACCATCCGATGGCTGCGCGAGCGTGGCGTGGACGTCATCGTGCTCGACCATCATCAGGTCTCGTCCCCCGCGCCCGAAGCCGTCGCACTGGTGAACCCTCAACTCTCAACCCTCAACTCTCAACAGTCGTTCATCGAACTTTGCTCCGTCGGCCTGGCCTTCAAACTGGCGCACGCCCTCGTCAAACGCGGACGCGAACTCAACCTGCCTGGCGCGGCAGACTACGACCTGCGACCGTTGCTTGACCTTGTTGCGCTGGGGACCATTGCCGACCTCGTTCCGTTGACCGGCGAAAACCGCATTCTCGTCTCCGCCGGACTCCAGCGATTGAACATCACGCGGCGGCCCGGCCTGGTGGCGTTGAAAAAGGTCGCGGAATCGCCGGCGCAAATCGGCGTCTTTGAAGCCGGCTTCCAGCTCGCCCCGCGTCTCAACGCCGCCGGACGGCTGGAAACCGCCGAAGAATCCCTGAGATTGCTGCTGTCTCCCGACGAAGCCGACGCCACCCCGCGAGCCAACGTTCTCGACGCGCACAACCGCGAACGCCAGAAGATCGAGCGCGGCATAGCCGACGAGGTCATCGGGGCCGTGCGCGCCCGCTTCAATCCCGAAACCGATTACGTCATCGTCGAAGGGCAACTCCTCTGGCACATCGGAGTGGTGGGCATCGTTGCGTCGCGCGTTCTCCAGCAGTTCTACAGGCCCACGATCATCGTCGGCGGCGAGGGCGGAAACCACTGGCGCGGGTCAGGCCGCAGCATTGCGGGCTTCGACCTCGCCGCCGCGTTGCGCCAGTGCGACGACCTCCTCGTCCGTCACGGCGGTCACGCCATGGCCGCCGGCCTGACGCTTCATCCCGACAACCTCGACGCCTTCCGCGCGCGCCTCAACGACCTCGCGCGCCGCGTGTTGAACCCGGAGGACCTGCAACCTCCGCTGCGGCTCGACGCCGAGGCCGGCCTCGACGAAATCACCCCGCAACAATTGTCCGAGTTGGACCGATTGAAACCGACAGGGCAGGGGAATCCGCCCGTGCAATTCTTCGCCCGCAACCTCCGCCACCAGCGCCCGCTCCAGCGAATGGGCGCGGAAAAACAACACGTCAAAATGTGGGTCACCGACGGCAACACCACACACGAAGTCGTGTGGTGGAACGGCGGCAACGAATCGCTGCCCGTGGGCACGTTTGACCTCGCCTTCGCCCCGCAGATCAACGACTACAACGGCCGCCGCACCATCCAGTTGAAACTCCAGGACTGGCGTCCAGCCGCTTGAGAGTCTGAGATCGGGATGTGAGGAAGATGGAGAATTGCGGGCCGCCGTAGCTTTGCCTTGATTCCAAATTCGGCGGCGGCAAACTCACTCGTTCAAGGATGTCCTCAATGTCGCTGCCGTCCGAATCGGACACCTCCAGCCAGGGAGCGTGGTATTGCAATCCGAGATTCAGATTGCATGTCGCGGTTTCATCGGCTGACACGCCGGTGAACGTGGGGAGTTTTCGTTCGAGAAGCAGAGTCGGGGTCCTTACTCCTTATGGAAGTGTGGATTGGATTTTGGAGAACGCCCACATTCCGACAACCGCTGCCGGGACGGCGACTCCGAATTCTTACAAACGTGTCTTTCATGTTTTTGATTCCGGGCGGCGCTTCCGGTGCGCCGGATCCGCCCGGCCTTCACTGGCTCTGCCGCCAACTGAGATTGCTTTTAACTCATGTCGCGATGCTTGAGCATGGACAAGCGCGGACACACGAAGCCGCTTGAATGTGGTGTTCTTTGGTTGACTGAATCCACATTATGTCGCATTATGTCTGCGTGAAAAGTAAGCATGTCACACTGGCAGACCCGGTTGAGGCGGTTATCCGTTCTCAAATATCGTCTGGAAGGTATAAGGATGTTTCAGCGGCGTTGAACGACGCGGCGTGGAATCATTTTATTGGCGCGAACAGCCCGTTTGTTGAGTATGGCGTCACCCCGGACGAGGTTGAAAGGGCCGCTCAAAAATCCCTTGCTCAAATCCGACGTGACCGGAAATCAGGTAAACTGGTGGAGTTCAAGTGAAGATTTACCAGCGACCTTTGTTTGCGCGGCGGTTCAAAAAACTTTCAGCCTCACAGCAGGAAGCCATACGAGAGGTGGCTTTACGTTTGCCGGACACGTTTGGTCGCCCTCATCTTCACCTTGGCTCTGGAATCAGATCTTTTGGCAGGTTCTTTGAGTTTAGAGCCGGGCTGGATTTGCGTGTTCTGTTTTTGATTGAGGGTGGCGACGCGCATTTGGAGACGGTTGGGAATCACGACGAAATTCGAGCCTTCGTTAAAAATAATTCCTAGAACAGACCACCCTCCAGAACACCGCCGCTCTTGGTGTTCCAGGCAACAAACTTTCCGGCAGGCAGAGTCGGCAGAGTCGGCAGAGTCTCTTGTTTTGGGAATCCGTAATCCGCCAGTTTGCCCAGTGAGTTCAGCCCGGCAGTCGGAAGCAGACAAACTCCGTGCCTTCCGGCTTTGCCTTGATTCCAAAGACGAGGCAGAGCGTCCTCGCCCGTCCTCTGTGGCAAAATTGCTGCGGAGGGTGGATGAGACGGTTGGTCGGTGGCCTCGATGGCGAGGTATGGTTTGGGTTGTCTCAATGTGGCGAATTTCTTCCAGAGAGAAGGAAATTGAAACCAACCCCGCGAACGTCGGCACGCGCAGAAAGCCGGTCAATCGCTGAAATCGTTGTCGCGTGCCGACGTTCGCGGGGTTGGTTTTGATCTCGCTCCCCCCGGAGCAATTTGGTATCGGCGCGCCCGTTTTAATGACGACACCAGCACAGTTTTGATCTCGCTCCCCCCGGAGCAATTTGGTATCTTTTCAAAGCGTGTTGTTGGCGAAGTCCTCCTGTTTTGATCTCGCTCCCCCCGGAGCAATTTGGTATCGCCACGGCGATTCCCGGTTTTTGTTTTTTAGGGTTTTGATCTCGCTCCCCCCGGAGCAATTTGGTATCCGGCCTTTGCCTCCTCATCACATCGCACACATGTTTTGATCTCGCTCCCCCCGGAGCAATTTGGTATCGGTTGGCGTCATGCGGTTCTGCATCCGCATGAGTTTTGATCTCGCTCCCCCCGGAGCAATTTGGTATCTCATGGGAATGGGTTCCCGCAGTTGCAATCCCGTTTTGATCTCGCTCCCCCCGGAGCAATTTGGTATCCGAACAACAAGACTGGTTTACGCGCGAGTCGCGTTTTGATCTCGCTCCCCCCGGAGCAATTTGGTATCTTCACAACGCGAAGGGTCGTATCAGACGAAATGTTTTGATCTCGCTCCCCCCGGAGCAATTTGGTATCAGTGGCGCAGAACCCGCTCGTAAAGAGCGGGTTCTGCCTACCACACCTTGACGAACTCCTTTAATTCGGCCACCCGGCGGGTATTTTCAGCGACCTCGGTTATGATGATTTGCGCCGCCCAGGTGGATTCTTCCATTGGCAGCAATCTCACGTCCCCCGGTATTCCTTTGGCGACCCGCTGCATGTAGCGGATGACACGCTCACATTCATGCGGTTCACCGGTGTAGAGATAAATGCTGTATTGCACCCGCACGCCGCCCATGCGCTCAAACTCCTTTCGCAAGAAGTTTTGATGCTTCTGCTCCGGCGTGTCATAGGCAAGCATCACGAGCATGGAGGACGAAAGGTTGAAAGGGTTCTTTGCCGTCGAGGCTGCGCACGAAAGATTCCACCATCAACCGGATGATGGAACGCAGTTTGAATTTGCCGCCGCGATAATTGAACGTCGTCTCAAACAATTCCGCAAAATGCCCGGCCAGCCGTTTGGGTTCTTGCAGGTCGTCCAGGTTTCTCGCCACAGTCAACTCCACAGCGCAACGAAGAGGCTCAATCAGATCACAAGCCAGACTTGGCCGACTGCGGCGCAATTTGTGGATGATTCCAACGGTAGGATCAAGGCCGCTCGCCAGACATTGCCACTCCAACGCGTGATAGAGAAAGCCATAGCCGTAATTCAGCGCGGCGTTGATGGGATGGGAGGCTTTGCGCCGTTCTCGTTCAAACAAGTCCATTGACATGGCGGCGAAGTAACGTGGCCAGAAGAAGCGGGCATAGCTGGCTTCAAGGCGGAGAATTCGATTGAACGAGTTTTCCCGCAGTTGCGGTTTGTCCGCCAGTCGCGGATCGAAACTGCGCAACATCTCGTGCTGGTTGCAAACTTTCGTCCACAGCAAACCGCTGGCGAGCTGCGTGGCGCGTTGCGGGGAGAGGCGGCAGAGTTTCCACAACGCCGTGGGATTCACATAGCGGGCGCGCGGCGCGAGACTGAACGTTTGCCATTTTTTTTGCTGCTTGTTCCAGCGGGCCATGACGACCGGACATTGAGTGACGAGACATTCCAGTGCAGTTTGCGACCAATGGCAGGAACTGGAAAAACACTGAATGCTGCCGAGCGTATCAATGGCAATCTTCCGATGGCCGGAAATCAGTTTGCCATCCGTGACATGAAGGTTTTGTTCCTCGGTCAGCAGAATCAAATGGTTGATCATGGTCGCTGGCCGTTCGTTTGCTTCTGTTCACGCGGTCAAATCAACCCATTTTCCTCCTCGCTTGCTGGTTTTGGCAGTGGTAGCGGAACTCGAAGATTCAGCTTCGCGGCTTGTTTTGCTGCCGGGAGGCAACCAGCGAGGAACGCCATTTCATCCACACTGCTCTTGCTTCGGGTCAAAACACTACTGGACAATCCAATTGGAGAAAGGATTTTGTCAGCTTCTTCCGTCTCCTTTAACACAGCGCATTTCATTTCCACTTTATCGCCCGATGCGCTGATACGATACCAGTTTGTCCAAACGGGCTTTGCACCGTTTGTGATGATCTCACCGTCTTGATTAAATTTGAGAAGAATTAAATCGTCCTTGCGCAGTATTCCTACACGTTTAGAGAACGGCAGCAACTTCCTCCCCAAGACAATTTCTCTAACGGTTTTTGTTTCACCCGGCTTTGCCTGCATGAAGTCTGGTGCAATCTTCCTCTTGTCCCTGCCAAATGAAAACCCCATTTGCTTGAGATGTTCCAAAGCTGTGGCGTCCGGTATCAAACGCTTTTGGTATTTCCAGCCGGCCAATTCCCAGTCCTTGCGTTTCAGCTTGCGCGCCTTTTCAGCCAGCTTGTGATCGTATCCCAGCCAGATTTCGATGCGGTCATAGGCAGTATCCAGCACCCGAATTTCTTTGAGCGCTCCTGCTAGATTGCGTTTGCCTGACAATCCAGCCGGTGAGTCCAGGTTGCGTTGCTTGTTCGGCTTCCAGACGCTTTTGATTGGCGTTCCGTCCGTCAAACGAAGTGGGCCGGGATCAACCTTGGTTCGCTCTTCTACGAAGTCGGTCTTGGTGGTGAGCCACCGGTCAATTTGTTCGCGAGAGGGAATCTTGTTTTCCTTGTTTCCAGTCTTTCGGTTTTTATCAACTTCCATCCACTTCAAAGTTCCCAGCAGACTTTCGGCACTCTTGATATCTGCGGCGTTCAAGACCTCGCGCTGCGCAAGTATCGGTTCGTGTTCATTAACTTGTCGCCAGAATGTCTCACGACCAAGAGACTTTGTTTTGCTGTTGCTGCGGAGTTTCAGGACTGGGCATACGGCATATTCGGCCCGGTCAGAGAACCAATGTTTCAAGCACCCTGCAGGGGATAGTTCCGGCAACGCTTTGGTCAACAAGCGAAAGGTGGTGGA
>DAOLDN010000245.1:0-5920 GCA_035327385.1 Verrucomicrobiota bacterium
GCTCTTCAAGCCAGCCCCGACGGATGTGATAGCGCTTTCCCGCCGCAGCGGGCTTGGGAGCGGTCGCACAGCCGGAAACCAGCGCCGCCACGGCCAACGCCAGTGCGGCTGCAATCAATCGGGACGGAATCAATGTTTTCATTTTCATGGCAGGATTCTCGCCGAGGCCACTGACAGCCCTATGTCAGGAGACTTTCGCCAGCCGGCCTGCGAGACGAGGTCGTTTGCTGTTCAAGGGTGCTGTCACGGGCGGGAGTGACGGCGTGGAGGAGTATTGCGCGGCGACTTTTTCGGCCTCAATGGTGACCAGTCTTTTGAGTCGCTCCGGTTCGATCACTTCCGCCAGCGTGCCGAACGACAAGACCCAGCCTGTCAACCATTCCACCGAGAAATCCAGCAGCGTCACCGCGATCCCATCGCGCTCCGTCTGTTCCTCCACGAGCCCCCAATGCCGTTCGCGCCGCACGCGGTCCATCGCTTCAGGTTTGAACCGGATGCGCGCCATTTCGTAATGGCCGTCACATTCCCGTTGGGTTTCCAGGTAGCGCTTGAGCGAAAAGTCGGCGTGGCCGGAGAAGATTTCGTTTTGCAATTGCAGCTTGAGAATCCGGTCGGTGCGAAAATCGCGCACGTCCTGGCGCAGGCGGCAATGCGCGATGAGATGCCAGTTGTCCGAGTAATAAATCAGGCCCAGCGGTTCGACGGGGCGCTTCGTGATTTCGCGGCGCTGGCCGCCCTGATAATCGAGCGTCAGCACGCGACGTTCGGCCAGGGCGCGCTGGATGGGAATCAAAGTTTCGCTCGCCAGTCGCGGAATTGAATCCGAACCGCGTCCGAGCACGGCGGTCGAGCGTTCCAGGCGGTCGAGATAATCCTGCCGATCGCGCGGGAGCACCGACCGGATTTTCAGTAGGGCGGTTTCCATCTGCTTGCGCAACGAGGCGTCCGTGAGATGATCCACCAGTTTCGCGCCCATGAACAACGCGCTGGCTTCCTCAGCCGTGAACATCACCGGTGGGAGATGATAGCCCTTCATCAGGCTGTAACCGACGCCGGCCTCGCCCACAATCGGCACGCCGGCCTCACCCAGCGCAGCCAGGTCGCGATAGATGGTGCGCACGCTGATCTCGAAATGCTCGGCGAGGTCTTCCGCGCGCACGACACGGCGGCTTTGCAAACGCAGTGCGATGGCAACGAGGCGGTCAACGCGGTTCATAGACGGGAGGATGTTACGCCAGCCAATTGTTCCAGCAACCTCGAATCAGGAAGAAAGGTGGCAGTGCTCGCGCTGCGAGCACTCCGCCCGCGTCTGAGCGGGCGGCAAGTCGGGCGCGCGACAGATCAGCGTCCGGTACCGCACCGCTGCACGCGGCGCGGGTTTTCGCAGCGCGAAAACCACCACCTCCAACCCTTCAGTTTGATTCAGTTCTGTGCCTCAGTGGTGAACTTGGTTGTTCACTTCCCCGCTTCGGCAACAGCCTTCAAACGTGCGAGTCCTTTTTCAAAATCCTTGCCCACCATCGTGTCGCAATTGAAGAAAAGGCTGAACACCTTGCCCATGAAATTGTTTTTGCCGGCCATACTCCACGTAACGGACGTCTGGTCGCCACGCGGCGCAAAAACGAACTCCGCGGTGTTTGTCGCCTTGAACGGACGCAGAAATTCCAGTCGGAACTGGATGAAACTGGCGGGCGCGCTTTCCGTGATGGTCATTTTTCCTTCGCCAACCTTTCTGTTGCCCGACCACGACATCGCCGAACCGACGCCGGAATCCGGGCCTTCAAACGCGCTCTTCGCATCCGGGTCGAGCTTGGCCCACGGCGACCAGTCCTCCCATTTCCGCAGTTCGTTGACGTGCGAGAACACCTTCTGCGGCGTCGCGGCAATGGCAGCCGAACGCGCGACCTTGAATTCATCCGGCTGCCCGGCGATGACGACGATCAGCAGGATGACGAGAACAGCGATTGCGAGGAGGACGGGGATCATGGTTTTTCGTGGTTGAAGGTTCAGTGCAGCAACGCGCCAAAATTCCTGCGCCCGACCCACAGCAGATACAACGTGAGGGCGACGATGATCAACAGCATCGGGCTCAACAAATCCTTGAACCCGCCGGCCACGAAGACGTGGAACGCCAGGATGTTCACGATGATCGGCCCCAGCACCAGCAGCCCGAGATTGCGCAGGCGCGGGATCATCACGAGCAGGCCGCCCGCCAGCTCAAGCACTTTCACAAAGGTCAGATAACCCGTCGGCGCGAACGCTCCAAAGAACAGCGCTGCGGGCGAGCCTTCCGGCGGTGGCGGCGCATCAACGAGATTGAACAGTACCACGACTGCGGACATCACGAACAACAAGCCGAGCACAACACCGGCGATGATGGGAATCCATTTTTTCATAATTGAGTCGCTTCGTATTCTTTTGTTTCAAACCAAGCTTTAACTTTCAACTGATGCTACGTCCGCCCTCACCCCGGCCCTCTCCCCCAGGAGAGGGAGAATCCAACCTCGTAGCAGTTAAATTTAGTCTCCTCATTCCGCTGTCTGCTTCCTGCCTCATTCCGAAATCGGCAAAGGCACAGATGTCATGCGAACTTCAAGCATTCGCTCATTGGTGTCCCCTCTCCCCGGGGGAGAGGGGCAGGGTGAGGGCGAGCGTTAAACCCATCTTCACCCACCTGCCATCGCGCCGACGACGAGGAATGGCTCTTTGCCGCTCACGACGTCATCGGGCAACGCTGTGTCCGGCGGTTCGAGCGACCAATCTTCCTTGCACACGAAATACCGGATGAACGGTCGCCGCTTCAACGTGCCGTGATCGCGGATCGTCCCGCGCAAGACGGGGAATTTCTTTTCAATTCCCTCCAGCACTGCGCCGATGGTGACCGGCGCTGGCACGTCGAGTTGCACCTCGCCGTCCACACGCGCGAGATTCTTCAAATGAAATGGCAGCACCACGCGGATCATTGTGAAAGCTCCAAGGGCCAACATCCAAACACCAGAGAAGCTCCAATATTCAAATCCCAAAGCGAACCTAAAAACCCCTTGTGTCTGTTTGGAGCTTGGTGCTTAAGGTTTCTCTGGAGCTTGGAGCTTGGAATTTGGAGCTTCATTTGAGTGTCTGCACTTCCACCGAGCAAACCGGCGGCAGATGCGCGGCGATGGTCGTCCAGTTGTCGCCGCCGTCCGGTGAACAATACACCTGGCCGCCCGTCGTGCCGAAGTAGATGCCGCAATCGTCGAGTTGATCCACGGCCATCGCGTCGCGCAGCACGTTCACGTAACAATCCTTCTGCGGCAGACCTTTCGTCAGCGCCTCCCAATCATTGCCGCCGCTCCTGCTGCGATACACGCGCAATTTTCCGTCCGGCGGGTAGTGCAGTGAATCGCTTGTTATCGGCACGACAAAAATGGTTTCCGGCTCGTGAAAGTGGACATCAATCGGGAAACCAAAATCCGTGGGCAGATTGCCGCTGACCTCGTTCCACTGTTCTCCCGCGTTGTCGCTGCGCATCACGTCCCAATGTTTTTGCATGAACAACCGGTCCGGGTGCGACGGATGTAACGCGATGCGATGCACGCAATGCCCCACCTCCGCGTCCGGGTCGGGCAGCTCAAATTGCGACTTCAGCCCTTTGGTGATGGGCTTCCAGGTCACGCCGCCGTCGTCGGTGCGGAAACAACCGCCAGCGGAGATCGCCACGTAAATGCGCTTGTCATTCTTTGGATCTAGCAGAATGGTATGCACCGCCATGCCGCCCGCGCCCGGTTGCCAGAGATTGCTTTTGGCCTGACGCAACCCCGGCAGTTCCTTCCACGTTCTGCCTCCGTCGGTCGTTTTGAACAACGCTGCATCCTCGGCGCCCGCGTAGGCCGTGTCCGGGACGGTTGTTGAAGGTTCGATGTGCCAGATGCGTTTGAATTCCCACGGATGCGGCGTGCCGTCGTACCACAGATGTTTTCCCGGCTCGCCCTCGTAAACGAACTTGTTGCTTTCGCCTTTGGGAAAACCCTCCGGCCCTTTCAAATCCTCCGGACTGCTGCCCGGCGTGTTCCACGTTTTGCCGCCGTCATCCGAGCGCTGGATGATCTGGCCGAACCAGCCGCTGGATTGCGACGCATAAATGCGATCCGGATCGGCGGCCGATCCTTTGAGATGATACAGTTCCCACCCGGCGAAATGCGGCCCGGTGATTTCCCAATTCCGGCGCTTGCCATCCGCCATGCAGATGAACGCGCCCTTTTTTGTGCCAACCAATACGCGAACTTTGCTCATGGTTTTTTTTGTTGTGCGTCTGGCTTTAGTAAACTGAAAAGTCGCAGCCGCGCACCAATTATTTTTTGCGCCCGGCTGCGCTGGCGATTTTGACCGCCAGTTCCGTTTACGACTTCACCCGCTTGAGCGTGGTGGGTTTCTCGGCCATTTCCTTGCCGTCCATGATCGCCTTGCAACTCGTCGTGATCGTGTCCGCGTCATCAAACGTGATGCTCAACGCGTGCATGTGCGATTCCTCCTTCGGATTGATCCCGCAGGTCGCATCGAAATCGAAATGGATCGTCTTCGCGTCCGCCGATTTGAACTTCATGGCGGGACGATTACCCATGACACAATAATGCGTCATCGCGAGCTTGCCGTTCTGGTCATAATACATCGTGACCATCTCCTGCGGCGTGCCGGCGAACGAACGTTCTTCCAGCACCGTGCCGCCCGCGATGAGCCGGTAATCCAACCTGATTTCAATCGGGCCTTGTCCCAAGTCCGTCTTGCCCGTCCACGAACCGACAAGCGTCTTCATGCGCTCGAATTCGGGTGAACCCGCCTTGGCCTGCCCCTCGCCTGCGGGAGCGGGAGAGGGTGGTCGCAGACCGGGTGAGGGTTGTGGGGAATCCGCAGCGAAAGCCCCAGCGACGGCGGCCAATAACAGGGCGATACATCGGGAAGTGAGTTTTGACTTCATGGTCTTGCTAGTTTTAAGTTTCGTTTGTTGTTAATGCGACTTCATGAATACAACGAACGGGCGACCGGCTTCAGGACAACATTGATAACCTTTTTGAAAATCTATTCAACCCCTTCAAACCGACGAAAATGTTACGATTTGGAAGTGCGCGGGCGATTTGTTTGAGGCTCACGAGGGAATGATGTTCTTTGTTGGGAGAATCACAAGCCCCTCACCTCGTTCCTCTCCCCCTTTTAGCGGGGAGAGGAGGAACATAGCGGCGCGCACTGATCGCTCGATATCCAAGTGTCAGCGAGACCAACTCTGTCTTTCCCCCTCTCCTCGCCCAACGAGGAGAGGGAGAGTGATTTAACCGTCACCGAAGACACGCTTGCGCAGCAAGCGCATATCAATCGGGATCAGCAACGCGAGCATTGCCAGACACAATCCGGCCGCCGCCGCCAGATGCCAGGTTGGTTCTCCGTGCAGCAACAGCCCACGCATCCCTTCGGCCAGGTGATGCAGCGGATTCAATTGCGACGCGGCTGTCAGCCACGGCACATCCGGCAGCGGGAAGTATGTGCTGGAGGCAAACCCCACGGGCATGATCACCAGAAAGAACGGCAGGCTCATGTGGTCAATGCTCGGAATGATCGCGGTGAAGTAGAGTCCAATGGCGGAAAAACTCAGCGCGGCGAGAAACAGCAGGGGGATGGCCGCCGGCAGCCATTCCCAATGCAAGTTGAGTTGGCCCGCCAGCCCGAAGGCCGCCAACACCAGACAAACCACAACGGCGTAAGCGGTCGCCAATGTTGCCGCCCAGAGCGCTTCGCCCCAGACGACGTGTTCGAGCCGCACCATCGTAGTCAACTGGCCTTCCCATGATTTCTGGAAGTGCATGCGGATGTATGCACCAAAGAGCGATTGAAAGAACGACGACATGAACGCCGTGTAAGCCAGGATGCCCGGCGCGAGGTAGTGCATGTA
>DAOLDN010000246.1:0-5908 GCA_035327385.1 Verrucomicrobiota bacterium
TGGCGACCAAGAAACACGTATCGAAATTGCTATTCTGGCTCAGGCCTCCGACCACAAAGGACTCACGCAGAATAACGATCCGGCATTGATCGAACTGGGCGCGGCACTAAAGCAATTCCTTCAGACGCGCGATCCCAACGTCTATGAACAGCAAACCATGGTGTCGCTACCGGCATTGGCAGGCATGACCGAAAGACAGGCCGCCATGATGGGCCGCACGCCGCCGTCGCGGGCCGATCTGGAGCAGCATTGGAATACTTTGCGCGACACGATGATGGCGTCCGCGCGCAAGATCGTCGCTCTCATGGAGGAGGCGGGAGTGGATTTGGGCGACGCGCGCATCGAATTGAAGGAGACCAGGTTCGACTACATCAACACCGGCATGGGTTCGGGAACGATTGACGGGTTGCGAGGCGGCCGGTTAACAGTGACATTCAGCGTCGAATCCGGTCGCGAATCCAAGTCTGGCAAAAACCTGTCCGGTGAATATGCGCTCGCCGCGAGTGAGGCGTTGCGATTGGACGGACGGTGGCTGGTCAGCCGTGAGATCCGTTGGGAACAACTGCCGGATGGCATCGTGGACGCGGTCACGCAAAAGGAATTGGAATTTGAAAGTCACGTCGCCAAGCACGGCACGTTGCCGCCAAATACTCCCGCGCCGGACATTGAATTCATCGGCGTGGACAACGGACAAAAACTGAAGCTCTCTGATTTGCGCGGCAAGGTGGTAATACTGGATTTCTGGGCGACATGGTGCGGTCCGTGTCAGGAGCCGATGGCGCAGATGCAAAAGTATCGGGAGCAGAATCCTGATTGGAAGGATCGCGTCGCCGTTGTTTCATTGAGCATTGACGACGAACTGAAAACCGCGCGCGATCACCTGGCCAAACGCGGCTGGACAAACACATTCAACGTCTGGGGAGACGAAGGCGGCTGGCAATGCACACCGGCAAAATCATTTCGCGTGCGCGGCGTGCCAACCTGTTACGTCATCGGCGCGGATGGCAACATTGTGAAGGCCGGACATCCAATGAGCCTGCACGCGCCAGACGTGGTAAACGGATTGCTCAAGTGAACGGCGTTTGAACTCCGGGGAATCCACGCCAGCTTCGACGACGCCCGGCGACATCTTCGCCACGACGCACTGGACGGTCGTGCTCGCGGCGGGCGCGCGGCACACGCCGCAGTCGGACGCGGCCTTGGAGCAGCTTTGCAAAACGTATTGGTTTCCGCTCTACGCCTACGCGCGGCGTCGGGGCCACACCAAGGCAGATGCCGAAGATTCCGTGCAGGCCTTCTTCGCGCGGTTTCTGGCGAAGAATTATCTGGAAGGACTGAGCGCGGAGCGGGGACGCTTTCGCGCGTTTCTGCTGGCGGCCTTGAAAAACTTTCTGGCGAACGAATGGAAGGCCTCCCAACGCCTCAAACGCGGTGGCGGCGAACAGCCATTGTCGCTCGATTGGGAAACGGCGGACACGAAGTTCCAGGTCGCCGCGCAGAACGAGCCAAGTCCGGACAAGGCGTTCGACCGCGAATGGGCGCTGGCGCTGCTGGGTCGGGTCATCGAGCGATTACAGGCCGAGTGCGTGGCCGACGGCAAGGGGGCGTTGTTCGAGCAGTTGAAGATTTTCCTGATGGCGGGCAAGGGCGAGACGGCGCACGCGGACGTGGCGAACGCGCTGGGCATGGAGGAAGGCGCGGTGCGTGTGGCGGTGCACCGGCTGCGCAAGCGTTACCGGCAGTTGCTCCGCGACGAGATTGCCAACACGTTGAGCGATCCCGCGATGGTGGATGAAGAGATGCGAGCATTGTTTGGGGCGTTTGCGTAAAGGCTTCTCCGGGGACTGGAGCGCGGGCTTTCAGGGCCTGATTGCCAGGATGACCTTCGAGCCGCATTTTCCGACGAACTGACACCCCGGCCAGAATCTTTCCACGACGTAATAATTTTACTTCCCGTTGCGACTAATCAGTTAAAGGCTCAGGACATTGAATCCGCCGCCAGACGAGCAACAGTTTTTGGAACTGATCAACGGGAATCGCCCGAAGATTCTCAAGGTCTGCCGTGTTTACGCGTGGAACGCCGCCGATCAGGACGATTTGTATCAGGAAATCCTGTTCCAAATCTGGCGGGCGTTGCCGGGCCTCAGACAAGACGCTTATGCGAACACCTGGCTTTACCGGATTGCCATCAACACTTCGATCAGTTTTGTTCGCAAGCGCGCGGCGCGTGGCGGTCCGGCCGTGCCGCTCGACCATGAACAGCTCACGCATCACATTGAATCCCGCCAGACGCATGACGACGGCGCGGAGGAACAACTCGCGCGGCTTTACGACGCCATCGCGCAACTCAACGAAGTGGAGAAGGCGCTGGTCACGCTGTTCCTGGAGGATTGCTCCTACGAAGAAATGGCCGAAGTGCTCGGCCTCAGCGCGAGCAACGTGGGCGTGATGTTGCATCGTGCCAAAAAGAAACTTTCGACCCTGATGGAGGAGTCTTCATGAACGACGACGCCTTGAAACAATTATGGAAAGGGCAAGGCTTCGACACCCTGCCGGCTCTTCCCGACGAAGCGCAAATCGCCGCGATGAAAACGCGGATGAAAGGCTTCGACAGGACCATCAGTTGGCGGGATTACCGCGAAGTTGCGGCGTGCATTCTTATCATCGGCTGGTTCGGCTGGGATTTGCTTTTTGGAAACAATTCCACGCTCACCCAGGCCGGTTGCGTGGTCCTGATCGCCAGCGCCGTTTTTATTGCGTGGAAACTGATCTGGAGCAAACGCCGTTTGCCAAAAGCGGAATCCAACGCGCCCATATTCGATGCCGTGAAGGTGGAACTGCAAAAGGTGGAGAACCAGATCGGCCTGCTCAAATCCGTGGCGTGGTGGTATCTGCTGCCGCTCCTGGTGGGTGTGATGATGTGTCATTGGGGCGGTTCAGGAAGTGTCCCGTCCAAACTCACTTACTCCGCCTTCGTGCTCGCGCTCTTCTACTTCATTTACTGGCTCAACCGGCGGGCGGTGAAGAACTACCTGCTGCCGCTGAAACGGGAACTGGCATCGCTGCTCCATTCGGCTGAAACCGGCGAGCCGCTCGACCAAACTCAGATCGCCAACCTGCGCCGAATCGCTTTCTCAATTACGGCTGCCAGTCATGTAAAACCTGTTGAATTCAAGGTCGCCTTTTGGCAGCTCGCCATTTACGGCGTCCCTGGAATTGTCGGAATCTGGTTCTTTTGGATGCTGGCCCGGACTGAAGGCAATATCGCACGAATATTCCTTCCGGAACATCTGCTTTGGGGCGTGCTCTCGTTCTTGGGCGGGTTGATCTATACCTGGCTCATTCAGAAAACCGTCAAACGGGCCGTGGGAATCAGCGCACTGGGGATTCATTTGCAGAATGGGATGAACCTGATTCTCTGGGACGAAATAAAAAAGGTCCGGCCCTTCAGATTTCTGAACATTCAAAATCTCTGGTTGATCAAGGAATCAGGCGAAAAGACGCGGATGCACTGGACTCCGCTGGAACGACATTCCGACCTGAAAGCGGCGGTCGAAAACTTTTCCCCGGCAAATCATCCCATCCGCCAATATCTCTCTCTGTTACGCTCAAAACCATCAAAGAAAAGCATCATGACAAAAGTCATCCTCATTGGAATCGTGCTGATCACGCTCGGCGCGATAGTGTTCGTTCAAGGGAGGAACTCCGTGACTCCCACAGTTGAATACTCCGATCCCGTTTCCCAGGCGCTCGAAACCATCCGCGTCAAACACAAGTTGCCCGCGCTCGCCGCGGCCGTTGTGGTGGACGGAAAAGTTGTCGCGACCAACGCCGTCGGCTTCCGCAAGAGCGGCGCCACGGAAGCCGTGACCGTAAATGACAAGTTTCACATCGGCTCGGTCACCAAATCCATGACCGCCACCGTCGCGGCGATGCTGGTCGAACAGGGAAAGATTTCCTGGAAGACGACCATTGGAGAAGCCTTTCCAGAACTGAAAAGTGAGATTCATTCCGACTATCTGGGCGTCACTTTGGAACAGCTTTTATCTCATCGCGGCGGCGCGCCCGGAGATGCTCCGGGCGATTTATGGGTCAAAGCCTGGGCGGCGAAAGGCACGGCGGCGGGGCAACGACTGGCATTTATCAAAGGGATTCTGTCACGCAAACCTGAAGCAAAACCGGGGACGAAATATGTTTATTCCAATCAGGGCTATACCATCGCCGGTGTGATGCTGGAGAAAGCCGCCGGCAAAACGTGGGAAGATCTGCTGCGTTCGATGCTGTTTGAACCGCTCGGCATGACCACGGCCAGATTCGGTGCGCCCGCCTCGATTGGCAAAGTGGATCAACCTTGGGGCCACGCAAAGGCGCTGGCCGTTCCGCCCGGGCCGCGCGCAGACAATCCACTGGCGATCAGTCCGGCGGGCGCGGTGCATTGCTCGGTGGGGGATCTGGCGAAATATGCTGCGTTCCACATGGCCGGAGAGCGGGGCGAAAGCAAATCGCTCTCAGCAGAATCTTTTGGAAAACTGCACACCGCTCTCGCGGACAACAATGCCTACGCACTCGGCTGGATAGAGCAAAAACGCCCATGGGCCAAAGGGCGAGCGTTGGTGCATGGTGGCTCAAACACGATGTTTTACGTCGTCGTCTGGCTGGCCCCGGAAATAAACTGCGCCGTCATCGTTGCAAGCAATGCCGGCGTGGATGCGGCCTTTGCCGGTTGCGACGAGGCGGCGATCCAGTTGATCCAGCAATACTTTCCGAAGTGACGTGGCAGGCGGGCGCTGGGCATCAAACGTTTTCATTCTCCGGTTTTTAGCCCTCATTTTCGGGAGAGTCGGATGTTGACCACCGAGCTGTACCATGACGGCGCGGGCGCGCTTTCCACTTCTTGACACATGGGACTTCGTTGTTATCCTCGCAGGCTCTTAAATTATGAAACGTCAGTATCAACCGTCGAAAATCCGCCGCAAACGCCAACACGGCTTTCTGGCCCGCAAGAGCACCAAGAGCGGTCGCGCCACGTTGCGCAACCGCCGCCGTGTCGGACGCAAACGCCTCACCCCGGTCTGATCCCCGTGGCCGCCAACGCGCCAGCCCGGCTCACCCTGGGTCGCGAGTCGCGCATCAAACAGTCGCGCGATTTTTCACGACTGCGACGCGAAGGGCAGCGCACCGTCAGCGGCTGTCTCATCGCCAACTGGAAACGTCTTCCAGATGGCTCACGGGCGCGGGTCGGCGTCGTTGTCAGCGGCAAGGTCGGAGGTTCGGTGACACGCAGTCGCGTTCGACGTTTGCTGCGCGAGACCTTCCGGCTGCATCAACGCGACCTGTCGCAGCCCGTGGACATGGTTCTGGTGGCCAGACCATCCATCGCGCGCCAATCGCTGGCCGGAGTGGGAAAGGACTTTCTCGCCGCGCTGAACAAAGCGGGACTTTTGAGGAATGAAGAGGGAAGAATCTAAAATGAAGAATTCAAGCAGACCCGCGATGACCGCGCGAAGGTTTCCTCGTTCTTCATCCTTCATTCCTCCTTTGGAACGATGAATCCGATCCAAGCCATCCTGATCTTCGCCGTGCGCGTCTATCGCTGGACGCTGTCGCCGGTGCTTCAATTTGTCTTCGGGCCGCGTTCCGGTTGCCGGTTCACGCCCTCGTGCTCGGCCTATGCACTGGAGGCGCTGCAATCGCACGGCGCGTTCAACGGTGGCTGGCTCACGGTCAAACGCGTCTGCCGCTGCAACCCGTGGGGCGGTTGCGGACATGATCCCGTGCCTGAAAAGCGGAAAGTGAAAACCGGGAAAGCGGAAACCGCAAACGCCGGAGATTGGTCACCTACAGCCAACGCGACACGTCCACCCTCCGCAGTCAGCCTGCTACGGAGGACGGGCAACACGCAACACGC
>DAOLDN010000247.1:0-5901 GCA_035327385.1 Verrucomicrobiota bacterium
GTGTGAACGCCCACAACGCCCTGACCATCGCCCCGGACAACATCCTGGAAATTACGGTCACCTCGCCCCTGGGCACCACCGTGCCTGCGGCTGCCAACATCACCATCTTTGTGCGGGTCACGGATTTGACCAACATCGTGAACGCCACCGTGACCGGCTCCACTTCACTTCAGCCAACCATCAATTTCCTGAACAACGGAGTCTCTCCCGATGAAACGGCCGGCGACGCCGTGTATTCCGCCAATGTTCAAGTGCCCGCAGCAGGAAGCTCATTCACATTGTCATTACAGATCACTGCCCCCGGCAAAGCTCCGGCCAACAAGAATGTTGACTTCGTGATCACACAGCCACCGCCGAATGACTCGTTCGCAAACGCTGTGGCATTTGATTCCGCGGGAGGCACATTCAACACGTCAAACCGTGGCGCAACACGGGAAAATTCCGAACCATCGCATTGCGGTATTAGCGGTGGAAAATCGGTTTGGTGGCGATGGACCGCTCCCAAAAACCAGATCACCACCGTCTCCACTCTCGGCAGCGGTTTCGACTCCGTTCTGGCCGTCTATACAGGCAATTCCGTCGCCAGCCTGTCCGCAGTGGAGTGCAACGACGACATTTCATTTGGCAATTACACCAGCGAGGTCATTTTTCAGGCCGTCGCCGGTGTCACCTACCGCATCGCCGTGGACGGATACTTCGGCTACGAAGGCGACATCATCCTGACGTTGTCAGAAACGCCCCCCGTGACGAACGACAATTTCGCCAGCCGCACGCCTGTCACCGGAATAAACCGCATCATCCGCAGCTCGAACTTCGGAACGACCGTTGAAAACATTGAACCTTACCATTTTGGAACTGGCGGCGGTGCCCCCGTCTGGTGGGCATGGACTTCGCCAACCAACGGACCCGTCTATATTACCACCGCCGGCAGCACCTATGACACCGTCCTCGCCGTTTATACCGGTTCGGCCTATGGATCCTTGTCCCCAGTGGCCTGCAACGACGACCGCATTTTCCCCCCCGTCCTAATCAGCGAAGTGACCTTCAACGCCGTTGCCGGCACGACGTATCAGATCGCCGTGGACGGATACGGCGACGGATTCGTCGCCGAACAGGGCAATCTCACCTTGAGCATTCTGACTGCGCCGCCGAATGACGGCTTTGCCAACCGCGCGCCGTTGAACGGAGCCTTTGCCGTCACCGCAGGATACAACGTCGGTGCCAGTCATCAATCAGGCGAGCCGAACCACTGTTTCGCCGGCAGCCAGCAATCCGTGTGGTGGACATGGACCGCGCCCCACAGCGGCAACGCGTCAGTCTCCACCTTTGGCAGCAGTTACGACACGGTGCTGGCGGTGTACACCGGAGACTCGGTGGATGGCCTGACCGACATCGCCTGCAACGATGACGAAAACTATCCCTTCGTGACCACCAGCAAACTAACGTTCGCCGCCGTGGGTGGAACTACCTACCATTTTGCCGTGGACGGTTACCTTTACATGGATGAATTTTTCAATCCAATCGGCACCGAGGCGGGCCTGATTTCACTCACTTTGAGCCTCGACGGAAAATCGCAGCTCTCACAGGCCATACGCCGGGACGACGGCTATCCCCAGTTCACGCTTACAGGTGACGCTGGCAGGAAATACTCAATTGAAGCCTCCGGCAATGCCCAGACCTGGTCACAGGTGGGCGAAGTGTTCCTCATCGGCAACGCCGCCACGTTTGTTGACACGACCTACACCGGCCAGTCCAATCGATTCTATCGTGCGCTGCCCGCGCCTCTGACGCAATAGTTCATCGCCGGGTTCAACTTTGAACTTTGAACGCGCTCCCCGCCTCCATAGCCTAGCCGCGTGACCAACGAATTGCCGAGCGTCACAGTGCTCATTCCCGCGAGTCCGGACCTGGCCCACGTCGAAGCCGTGTCCGGCGCGCGACAATTGGATTATCCGGCGGACAAACTGGAAATCCTGGTCGCGCGCGGCAAACAGCCGTCGGCCCAGAGAAACGCCGGCATGAAAGCGGCGCATGGCGACATCATTTACTTCCTCGACAACGACTCCGTCCCGCAGCCCGACGCCCTGCGCAAAGCCGTCTCGCACTACAAGGACCCTCGAGTTGTGATTGTTGGCGGCCCGAACCTTTGTCCCCCGGACGCTCCGCCGCTGGAACAGGTGTTTGCCCTCGTTCATTCAAGCTGGCTTGCCTTCGGTCCAAGCCGCACACGCTACGCACGCGTTGGCACTTTGCGTTCCACGAGCGAGAAGGAACTGATCCTCTGCAACATGACCGCTCGACGCGAAACGATGCTCGCCGCCGGCGGCTTCAACGTCGCCCTGTATCCGAACGAGGAAAACGCCCTCATGGACGCGCTCCGCAAAGACGGAGGCAGACTGCTCTACGACCCGGAAATGATCGTGTACCGGCGACCCCGCCGCACGTTGAAGTCGTTTTGCAGAATGCTGATGACCTACGGCCGCGGCAGGGCGGAACAATTCCGCGAACACCCGACCACCGGGTCCATCCCGAATTTTGTGCCGCCGGCGTTTTGTGTTTATCTTCTGGCGCTGCCTATTCTGCCGGTGATTTTCGCCGCGCCGCTCGGTTTGTATGCGGCGGTGCTCTTGATTCAGACACTGCTGCTGATGCCACGGGGCGGATTTGTCAGAAGTCTGTGCTCGATGCCATTGATGGCGCTGACGCACATCCTCTACGGCATCGGCTTCTGGCGCGGCCTGTTCACACGGTTGAAACCGGCGGACCAACGCGGCAACGTTCCCGTGCAACTGGAGACCGTCCCGCGTTGAATTGTCCGCTCGTGGCTGCGTCCGCAAGAACACGGATGACTCGATCATGAAAAAGTCGCCCTGGCCAAACGCCATCCAATCCTCGGCCGACCCCGGTCGAGTGCGGCACTTTCTCGAATTGCTGAAAACCACGAACGCGGCGTCATGCCTGAAACATTGCGACGCCGAACAGGCGCGTATTCTGGCGGCTTTGTTCGCTGGCTCCCAGGCCTTGAGCAACGCGCTGGTGGCTCGCCCGAAATGGATCAACGTCGTGGAGACGCAATCCCTGCGTCATCCGCGCCAGGCCCAGGGATTCCGCACGGATGCGGACACCCTGTTGAAGCCGTTGCTGGCGAACGGAGACTTTGCCGTGGCACTGGACGCGTTGCGCTCCTTCAAACATCGCGAAATGTTGCGCATCGCGGCCCGCGACCTGGCGCGCATGAGCAACGTCACCGAAATCACCCGCGAACTGTCCGACCTGACCGACGTTTGTCTCAATGCGGTCTGCGCGATTTGTTTTTCTCAATGCGCCACTCGTTACGGCATTCCATTCCATCAGGACACCACGGGCCGCCGCCGACAGACCACATTCTGTGTCCTCGGCATGGGTAAACTGGGTGGACAGGAACTCAACTACAGTTCGGACGTGGACGTGTTGTTCGTTTATGAAGCCGAGGGCGAAGTGTTCAAATCGCCGCCATCGGACAAAAGCCTGTTGCGTGCCGTGATGTCCAACCACCAGTTTTTCTGTAAACTGGGCGAAACGTTCATCGCGGAAGTGTCGCGCGTGACGGGTGAGGGATTCATTCACAGGATTGACCTGCGGTTGCGACCCGAGGGAAACGCCGGGCCGCTGGCGCGTTCTCTGGAAAGTTACGAGACCTATTATGCTCAATGGGGACAGCCATGGGAGCGCATGATGCTCATCAAGGCCCGACCCGTTGCGGGCGACGCCACGCTGGGAGGCGAGTTTCTGGAAACAGTCCAGTCGTTCCGTTTCCCGCGATTCATCGGCGAAGGCGTGCTGCGCGAGGTTGCCGCGGTGAAAAGCCGAATTGAAAACGAAATCGTCGGCACGGACGAACTGGACCGGAATGTGAAACTCGGACGTGGCGGCATCCGTGAAATCGAATTCACAGTCCAGACTCTCCAACTCCTCCACGCCGGTCGTCAGCCCTTCCTGCAAATCACACAAACGTTGCCGTGTCTGGCCAAGCTCGCTCAATACAAACTGCTCACTGACGACGAAGCGCGCCAATTGACTGCGGCGTACTGCTTTCTTCGCGACGTGGAGCATCGCCTCCAAATGGACGAGAATCTCCAGACTCACACGATTCCGGCAGACCGCGCCGCCCGCGAACGGATGGCACGCCTGATGGACTTCAAATCGTGGACTGACTTTGAAACTGCACGGGCCGCTCACTGTGCCAACGTCAGGCGAATCTACGACAGATTCCTCAAGTCTGGCGAGGTTGAGATCGAGGACGCGTTTCCGCCGCGTTTCGACGGCTCGGAGACGGAGTGGAAAGCATTCCTGAAGGAGTACGGATTTTGCGATCCGGACAGGGCGTTCTCCGTGCTGAAGGAATTTGTGGAAGGCCCCGGCTACGTGAACGTGTCACCGCGCACGACGGCCCTGGCGCGGCAGTTGTTGCCGAAGCTGTTCGCGCTGTGTCCGGAGCCTGGACGGAATGTCATCGCTCAATCGGCAATCGGCTGTCGCCGATCTGTAATCCTCTCCGACCCCGACCGTGTGGTCACGCGGCTGGACAGTTACATCAGCGCCTACGGTGCGCGCTCGACGCTGTTTGAGTTGTGGACCGGCAACCCGGCGCTGTTTGAGTTGCTGTTGTTGCTGTTCGATCGTTCGGAGTTCCTGGCGGAGGTGGCCATTCGCACGCCCGACCTAGTGGACGACCTCGTTTCGAGCGGCTGGATGCGCCGCAAGAAATCCGCGGACGAAATTCTCAAGGAACTGCGACTCGGAGCGGGCGACGCGGATCAGTTGGCGTGGTTGCGGCGTTATCACGAGACGGAATTCATGCGCATCGGATTGCGGGACATTCTCGGCCTGGCCGATGGCGAACTGAACTTCGAGGAATTGTCCGCGCTCGCAGACGCCTGTCTGCAATACTCGCTGGAAACGGTTTTGCGCCGGAACAAACTCAAGTCCTGTCCGATCGTCATCATCGGTCTCGGCAAACTGGGAGGGCGCGAAATCAATTACGGATCAGACCTCGACCTGTTGTTCGTCACGGACGCAAAGGTAAAAGAATTGCCCGGACTGCAAAAGCTCGCGACCGAGGTGTTGGAAATGATGTCACGACGGACGGAGCAGGGGATTGTCTTCATCACAGACGCGCGGCTTCGACCCGACGGCGAAAAGGGATTGCTGGTCAACACGCTCGCTGCCTTTGAGGATTACTACCGGCAACGCGCGCAACTCTGGGAAATCCAGTCCCTCACACGCACACGGCCCGTGGCCGGCGACATGAAGCTCGGCGAGCAGTTTCAGCAGATGGCGGCGAAGTTGACGAATTTTTGCGTCGTAGGACAGGCGTCGCGCCTGTCTCCGACCAAAAAGAAGATCAAGCCAGATGGAGGCAGGCGCGACGCCTGTCCTGCACTTCCATCCTGTGTCGCGCCCGACTGGAAGCAGCACATTCATCAGATGCGGATGCGCATAGAGAAGGAGCGAACGCCGCAGGGCAGGGACGAACTGGCATTCAAAACAGGACGCGGCGGATTAATGGACGCGGAGTTCATCGCGCAGACATTGTGCCTGGAGCGCGGCTGGCACGAGCCGAACACGTTGCGCGCACTGGAACGCGGTCGCGATGAGGGGGCGTTGGCGGATGCTGAAACGTTGCTTGTCAATTACCGCCAATTGCGCCGGATGGAAGGCATCCTGCGTCGCTGGAGTTACGAGGGTGAATCAGTGTTGCCGGACGATCCCGCGCCGTACTATCGCGTTTCAGTCCGTTGCGGCTACAAATCGCCCGAAGCCTTTCGCGAGGCACTGGCGGGTTGGCGACGTGAGGTGCGGAAAGTGTACGAGACATTTTTCGGCGTGTGACGCAGGTGGAATTTATTCCGCAAATCATCC
>DAOLDN010000248.1:0-5892 GCA_035327385.1 Verrucomicrobiota bacterium
CAGTCAGGTCCCCGGTCGGAAACCTGTACGGCGAATGCATGTACTGGTTTTCCGATTGCCGCGCGAGCACCAGGTAAAGCTTCGCCCGCTGTTCAGGAGTGAGCGCGGTGATCAATTCCTCGTCTGGAGTGATGAGAAACTTGCCGCCCGCGCCCCTGGCATGCGCAATGGACAACGCGTGTTCGACGAGTTCGGCGGGGATGCCGCAGTCGAGCAGGATTCCGCGAACCTGCGCCGTCGTCGCCACGCCGAAATTCCAGTCCCGGTTTTTGCTGTGGTCCAGTTCGAAGGCGACGTATTCCTCGGGTCTTTCAAGCTGGATGTCGGATTTCATCAGATCACCCCATGGCGCGGTTTGGGGCGATGATTGGCCGGAGGCCGACATTGTTCCGAAATCCGCCGGGACGGACGGATTGTTGCCGGTCGCAAACCCGCGACTCACAAGGAGCTTCGTGAGCAGACTCGAAACAACCACGAGCGAAACCGTGAACACGATCAAGCCCGTCAGGCTCAATTGCACGGCGGCTGTGGAACGGCTTGAGGCCCTCCTTTCCGGCAAACTATTGCGACTCATGCGAATGCGACTTGCCGCCTACATTGCTCCATCACGCATCAAGATACCAGAACAAATAATGCTCCACGAAGCGGGGAGCGCCCGGGCGTTCACCGCGCGCGACACACCTCAAATTCTTCCTGCGGCAGAATGGGATTTTTTACCCAGAAGGGTAAGATTATGCCTGATGAAATCTGTCCGACCTCGCATCCATGTCCGCCAGAATTGTTGCGATGACTTCCGCCTTCGGCTTCGTGCCTTGCGGGCCGCCGTGGTGGAGACGGTCGGACTCATGTTGGTCACACTGCGACCGCAACTGGCGAGCAAATGTCCGCTCGCATTCGATTTCGAACGGGCATATCAGGCAGAATTGCAATATCAACCGGACCGGCACGCCGAACAGAGGCATGGCGATCAAGCGTTCTCATGTCCTTGTCAACTGGTGCGCCTGAACAGGGAAGATCATGATGGTGAACTAATTCGCAAATCGCGTATGTCCGAGAACGCCGTGTTTCTCGGAAAGCGCCTGCGCACGCCCTAACCAGCGTCTGCACACCGAGTGCGATGACCGGCAACGTGAACAGCAGATAGATTGGCAGAACGGCGTCGAGATCCGGGTGCGGCCCGCAGCGCGATCTGAAGTAAGGATACAGCCATGCGCGCCCGCCCACAGAAAGCTGAACCCGGTCTGGAGTGCTGTGCGGAAATCGGCCTGGTCGAAGCCATTTCGTTCAGTTCAAGCCAAAGTAAAGCGGCACAACGTCCCAGATCATTTCTGGCATGCTGGAAGGGCGCGCTGATCAATTCCGCGAAAATGGGCCAAAATTGATTCGCCAAAGGGACGCGAGTATAGATGTGGTGAGCTGGAGCGTCCAGCCGCTACGCCCGATTTCAGCACCCGGGAGACTGCCGTATTCGCCTCTCAATCAGTCGTGGGTCGGATGCCGGACGTTGATGGTCTTGCACGTTCGACCGACGTGGGCGACGACCCTTCCGGCGGCAGCATTTGCAGTTGAAGCGGCTTGACTGTGTCCAGATGCACGTCGCGTTGCGGGAAGGCGATGGAGATATTATTCTCGGCAAAAGTCGTCGCGATCATGTGCCGCAGGTCGCTGCCGATTTGAAGTCCATTGTTCTTGAGGATATCCACCCAGTAGCGCAGCTCGAAAATGAGCGCGTTGTCTCCAAATTCGGTGAAGATGATCTGTGGTTTTGGATCGTCTTGCACCAGTCCGTGGCGTTCGGCGATTTCATCCAACAACTGCGCCACGCGCCGCGTGTCCGAGCCGTATGCCACGCCGACACTGACCGTGAAACGCACGCTGCGATTGGTGTAGGTCCAATTCGTGACGGAACTTTCCAGCAGGGTGCTGTTGGGAATCAGGGTTTCTGTGCCGTCCCATCGTTGAATGACGCTGGAACGGATGCCGATGCTGGTCACCGTGCCGCGCTGGTCGTCAACATCGAGCACGTCGCCAACGCGGAACGGTCGCTCGAAAAGAATGATGATGCCGCTGATGAAATTCTTCAGCAACGTCTGTGTGCCGAAGCCCACACCGATCGCCAGAGCGCCGCCGGCAAAGGCGAAGACGGTGAGCGGTATCTTCACTGACGTAAGGCTGAAGACCACCAGCGTAAGAATCAGCACAACCCTCACCCAACGCCGTATCAAAACGGCCTGGTTGCGCTCAATCTTGAGCCGTTTGACGGCGATGGGTTCGATGAGACGCGAGAGAATGTCAGCCAGCCAGTAGCCAACCACGAGGATGATCAGCGCCATCGCGATCTTGCCTACAGTGATTCCGCGCCGTCCTGTGATCTGCTGGCCATCCACGGTGATCGTGTCTTCCGCGGTGAACAGTTCAAAGTGCCAGAGCTTGAAGATAAACTGCGAAGCGTCCGTGAACAAATCCCGGACACGACCGAGAAACGGCAGTGCGGAGCGTTGTTGCTGGATGGCCTCCTGCCATCGCGACACCAGGCGTTGATGTTGCTCCAACGTCTGAAGAGCCCGGGTATAGATGGTCTCCCGCTGCCGATAGGAGTCCGCACGTTCACGAACCAGATCAAAGCCCGCTGAAACTTGCGGCAGGCTTTGAAGTCGGGCCCGTTCGTCCGCAAACTGGTTGGAGGCCAGTGCCGCCTGTTGCTGAAAATAAGGTCTCGCCGTTTGTATCACCTCGCCGATTTTGGCCAGCTTCCGGCTGGCCTCCTGTAGCTGGGACGGGTCATTGCTGTTGAAGACGCGGAAACACATCTGCCAGAGCTGCCGCTTCGTCCCAATCGTGCCGAGCATTTGACGCAGTACCGTCAAGCGCTGCACTTCGGTGTCCTCCTGCACGGTCAACAAATCCAGCTTTGTGCGCAGTTGCGTGATTGCCGTCGCATTCGTTCGTTCCAACGAAGTCGTTTCGAGCAGTTGCCGTGTTTCAGCCAGGCCCGTGCGGAGGCTTTCCAGCCTTGCTTCCGACTCGGACAATTCCTTCTCCAATTCGCGCTGTTCGGCGTCAAACTGGTTCAAGACCTTGTCCAGTTCTGCTTGTGAGAACTCCACGCTCTGTCTGGCCACGGTCAACTGCCGGTCTAAAAAGGCGAGCCGCTCCTTGTTTTCGGCCAGTTCCTGAATCGAAAGCTGTCGCCTGGCCTCGAACATACCGATAGTGGCGGCAGCCACGCGATTGCGCGTCGTCTCCAGTTCCCGTTGCCAGCGCAGGCGTTCTCCCGCTGCGGTGTCCTTGGCCGCCTCCAACTGCTCGTTCAATCTCCGCAATTGTTCTTCAGTCTTGCCGATCTCTTCTCTTGCGTCCGCGATGAACGTTTCCGTCATTTTGATTTTGCTTTCCTCGGCTCTGATTCTCTCCCTGACCACCTGTGCGGATTCATGGAGTTCATCCACCATTGTAAGCGGGTAGGGAGGCGGTTGCGTAAAGCCGGTCCAGGCCCGTCGCGAGCGTTCCAGGTCCGCGATGCGCTGACGCACTGCTTCCAGGGCGGCGAGGTCGTCCAAGTGCAGTTGGTAGGTGCGGATCAGGCGCTGCATCCGGGTGCGGTAATCAATGACCTCGGCGGACGTGGCTCCGGCTGGAAGATTCGACTGGCTCGTAGGGGCGAGGCTCAACTCCCTCTGTGCCTCGGCAAGCCTGGATTGAAGTTGCGATACAAGATCAGCCGAAGATGTCGCAACTCCGGCTCTGTTTGTCCCCTGTGAGAAACACGGGATGGATACGAATAGAACCGCCGCTGCCCAGACAACTCTGGCAAATGCTCGCATGCTTTGAGCCTACTGATTCACGGGCGATTGTGTCACGCCTCATTCAACGCGTCCCGATTGTCCTTTCAGGGCATTTCAAACCATTTGTAATGCCACGGCGGTGAGAAGCATTCAAACAATGCAACTGAGAATAATTGTGCCGTGACAACGATTTGTGCGTGAGCCGTGGCTTGCGACAAGCACCCCAACGCCAGTGCGCACAACGAAGGAAAACGGGTCATGCTTTTCGCTGCAATCATGATTCTGTGGTCGTGTCATCCGGTGAACCACTTCCCAATAGATTCGATCCCCGGTCAACGGGAATGTTCCCCATGCGGAAGAACGTCCGGGCTCACAGTGTCAGTCAGTCGCTTGACACAGGGCTTCTGTGAGTCGCCGAGATCGTTCGCGATGCGGTGGCGTCGCCCGCTAATTTGAAATCTGAAGGCGGTAATATGCGGCGTTGTTGCTGAGGGTCACAAGATTGGTGAGAAAGCCGCCCGTGCCCGGCAGCGAAGATCCCATCGGCTGGAAGGATGTCACACCGTTGGTGCTTTGCTGCAATTGATACGTGTTGTTGAGTTCAGCAAACCACCACAGCATGACGTGGTTTCCGCCCGGGGCGATGTTCAGCAAGGTGCTTTGAGGGGATGGCGTCAGGCGAGGGTTGATCCACACCTGTTCTTCGGCATAGTTGTGGACGAAATAGCCGTCGAGATCACCGTCGCGGTCAAGGTCGGCCAAAGCGCAGCCCAGCACTGCCTCGTCCATGATCTGAGGCAAAAAGCCCGGACCGATCCCGAACGTCGCCGTGCCGTTATTGGTCAGGAGCAATGTCAGCGCGCCTCTGTCAGAGACAATCACGTCCAGATCGCTGTCGCCGTCAAAATCGGCCGCCACAATGTCGAACTCGCCTGAGTCCGGATTAAAAATGTCCACATGGTTGCCGCGGACGAATTGAGGATTCGAAACGTTGCCGTTGTTGGTCCAGGCCACGCCTTCGCGCTGATAGTCGTCAATGATAAAGGCGTCCAGATTGGTGTCGTTGTTGAAGTGGCCCAGCGAGACTTTGGTAAACGTTTGCAGGCCCGGGGCGGGCAGATTCTGCAACAGTGTGAACACTCCATTGCCATTGTTTCGCCATACGTGGCCTGTTCCAGCAGTAAAGAGGGGAGGAGGCTGGTCGGGGATTCGATCGAGAACAAAGGCATCGAGATCACCGTCGCCATCCACGTCGCCCAGGTCCACATCGAAACCCGCATTGGTGCCGAGACGTTGTCCGCTGTCAGCAAACACGCCGCTGCCGTCGTTGGTCCAGACCTGATTGGCTGATGTTTCGTCGCTTACCAGGAGGTACAAATCCGGCCCGCTCGCGCCATCGAGCTGACCCAGAGCAGCTCCGTTGATGAAAGGACCAAAGCCGGCGAGGCCCGGGCCAAACAACGGACCTGATACAAAATTCCCGGCGTCATTGGTCCAGATTTGCATCGTCCCGCCACTTGGAGAACCCGACCTCACAGCGACGATGTCCAGATCTGCATCTCCGTCCACATCGCCGAGCATGACCCAGGTTGGGTCGAAAAACTCGGTTTCCAACGTCTGCCCCTCGACAAATCCGCCCGCTCCATTGTTTATCAGAATCCGGGCCGGGACATCGAACCTGTGTTTGGCAACCACGGCGTCGGGGTACAAGTCACCATTCAAATCGCCCAGGGCAACGACATTGGCTGTTGAAACGCCATCAACAGCGTGGGCGGAGGAAGCGACAAGAATCAGACCAGTCATCGTGCAGAAACAGACAGACGAACGCACGAAACGCAGGAATCCGAAACGCGAAGTGGCAGACTTCATAGAAAGCAGGGTTGCTTATTGCAACGTTAAGGGTTGATTGTGCGATTTTGAGTCGCCGTCGAAAAAAGTCAAGAATGGTCTGCCCCTGAAATTCCGGCGTATGCAATTCCAGTTCTACGGTTGACGCTGCTGACGCCGGCACATCCACCAGCTTCCGCCCGCGCTGACCAGTAGGTTGACGAGCAGGCCGTAAAGTCCGTTGTGGAAACCGGTGCGCGCGATGGTCTCGTTGCCGTAT